>VAZH01000552.1 GCA_005884465.1 Alphaproteobacteria bacterium
TCGCTGCCCGCACCGCTGCGCCTCGCTGTTCCTCGGACGCAACGAGGAAGGTGGGATTCGCTGCATCTATCACGGCTGGAAGTTCGACGTCTCCGGCAACTGCGTCGACATGGCGAGCGTGCCGCCGCACCAGGATTTCAAGCACAAGGTGAAGGCCAGGGCCTACCGGGCCGTTGAGCGCGCCGGGATCGTCTGGGTCTATATGGGATCGAGCGCCACGGCACCGCCGCTGCCGGCGTTTGAAATCCTCGACGTTCCCGATGACGAAATCAACATCACGTTCATCCAGCGCGAATGCAACTACCTGCAGGCACTCGAGGGCGAGATCGATACCTCGCATTTCGGTTTCCTGCACGCCGGCCACGTCGACCCGGACGACGTGCCTGAGGATGATCCGGTCCACCACACCGTTACCAACCGCGCCCCGGAGTACCATATCGCCGATACCGCCTGGGGCACGCAGTACGCCGCCTACCGCGCGGCCAGCCCGGATAGCACCTACTGGCGCTTCGCCAACTTCCTGTTTCCCTTCTGGAGCCAGGCACCCAACGGCGAGTTCGGCAGTCACGTGCATGCGCGCGCGTGGGTGCCGCTCGACGACGGCCACACGATGTTCTGCTTCTTGCGGTGGAAGCGCGGCGTATCGGCGCTGACGCAGCCGCAGCCTGCCTTCAAGGACGGCAGGCCGATCGGCGGCACGGGACGCGGCAACAAGTTCCTGCCGAACACGACAGACTGGCTCGGCCGTTGGCGGCTTGCGGCGAACTCCAGCAACGACTGGGGGATGGACCGCGCCGCCCAGCGCAGCGGCGCGATCTACAGCGGGATAGACGGCATCCACCTCCAGGATCAGGCCATCACTGAGAGCATGGGGTCGATCACCGACCACGCGTTAGAGCATCTCGCGCCATCGGATCAGATGATCACACGCACCCGCCGACGCCTGCTAATGGCGGCCCGCGCATTACGCGACACCCGCGTCTTGCCGCCTGGCATCGAGGACGCTGAGGTGTTCCGTGGTGCGCGCAGCGGGTACTTCGTCAGCGACGACAACAATCCGTGGCAGGAGATTTATGTGAGCCAACTGGCCGCAGCGCTGCACCCGCCGTCGACGCCATCGCGCGCGGCGGAGTAGGTGGCGCTGTGCATTTGGTCTCTGGAAAGGCCATCCGGACGCCCCTATCAATCTGTTTGAACGGAATAGGCGCTTTGAATTCCTGCGTGCCGATGATCCCGACACGTTCGACGCGATCGCACCAAGGATGGAGAGCTGGAAGAAACATCACGCTCAACCTGCGCGGCGAAAGCGTCGGGATTAACAACATCGGCTTCTTCTCGCGCTTGACGCCGCCGGCGCTTGCTGGTCCCCTTGGGGCAACAAACCTCGGGAGGAAAAACATGTTCTGGTTACGCCATCTGTTGTCGCTCGCCGCGCTTGCGGTCGCCCTGGCCTGCGGCGCGCCTGCGCCGGCCCAGACCATCATCGACGAGTGGTCGAGCGTGAAGACCCCGCCTGCGCCCGAGCTCAAGCCCGTCATGGCCGACCCCAAGACCACCGCGCTTTTGATGATGGATTTCATCAAACAGTTCTGCAACACGGAAGGGCGGCCGCGCTGCGTCGCCTCCATTCCCAAAATCGAGAAGCTGCTCGCTGAGGCGCGTGCCAAGGGCGTCACAATCGTCTACACGCTCGTCCCCACTGCAGGACCCAACGTTCCCGCTCCGGTAATCGGCGACACCCTTCCCGCGGTCGCGCCCAAGGGTAATGAGCCTGTCATCGTCTCGTTTGTGGACAAATTCATGCTCAACGACAAGGATACCGGTCTCGCGAATATCCTGAAAGACAAAGGGATCACCACGGTCATCGCGGTCGGGACCGCGGCCCATGGTTCCGTGCTTTACACCTCGAGCGCGGCGGCGCTCCGCGGCTTCAATGTGATCGTGCCGGTGGACGGCATGTCGACCGTGGGCGAGGACATCTATGTCGAGCAATATGTCGCTTATAACCTGACCCACGCGCCGGTCTTGTCACCAAAGGTCACGCTGACCCGGATCGACATGATCAGCTTCTCGAACTGAACGTGGAACGGCGGAGGGTCTCTTTCGGATTGATAGCACTGTCGATCAGTATTTGAGCTGTTGGTCCTGGGTCGCGTTTTTGTCGCGATTGACCCAGAACAGACTTGGGCCAAATAGACCATTGTCGCCGCTTCGATGGGCGCGACTGACTACATTTTGGAGCGTTAGCTTGCGCCGAAGTAAGTGCGCGGTTGTCGTCGGGCGAGGTGCAAATGAATATTCGAGCCAAGCTAGTAGAGATATGCGATGCGTTCAACGCGCACGATCTGGATCGAATC
>VAZH01000537.1 GCA_005884465.1 Alphaproteobacteria bacterium
GCTTGGCCGCGGAAAGAAATTCTCAGAGCCGATACAGGATCTGGTCGGTCCAGAACCGCTCGAGGCGGTGCAGTGACTTGTTCAGCGTCGCGAACTCTTCGTTCGAGATGCCGCCGACCTGCTCCACGGTCTTGACGTGCTTCTGATAGAGCGCATCGACGATCTTGCGGATTTCCTGGCCCTGCGCGGTGAGGCGGATGCGGACCGAGCGGCGATCGACGCGGGAGCGCTGATGATCGAGGAAGCCGAGCTCGACGAGCTTCTTGAGGTTATAGGAGACGTTGGAGCCGAGGTAGTAACCGCGCGTGCGCAGTTCGCCCGCGGTCAGCTCCTTGTCGCCGATGTTATAGAGCAGCAATGCCTGCACCGAATTGATGTCGGCGCGGCCGCGGCGATCGAATTCGTCCTTGATGACGTCGAGCAGCCGGCGATGCAGACGCTCCACCAACGTCAACGCTTCCAGATAGAGCGGCTGCACCGGAGCTTGACCGGCAGAGCGTTCAGCGGTTTCCACCGCCGTTGCAACGGCTTTGATCATGACACTTCCCCTGTAGTCGTTTTTGTCGACTTATTTCGACGAAACTTTTGTCCCGCCTGATAGCTTCAACTTAAGGGGGCGGTTTGAAGATCCGCTTAAATAAGAGAATAAAGAGATCATGAATTTAACAGAGTGAATTGTCGATTAAGCCCCGTGGATCAAGGCTTTTTGCAATATTTCATTGACGGTGAGAGCGCGATGTTCACGCTTCGTCTGCACGCCCTGTCGCATTCGGAAACAGGTGCGTCTGAAATCGAAACGCTCGCGTAACAAGTGTGGTGGAACCCTTTACGGCCCTTAACGGTGACTGAAACGTTACCAGAGGAATTTTTGAAAATTGTAGGGGATCGCGACGTGGTTTCTGCACGCGGATGAATTATGGCGGGAAACTGGCACGTTGATCTTCTCTTCTCCTTCTCCCCGCTCTTGCGGGGAGAAGGTCGGGATGAGGGGCTCTATCCAGGCATTCGACTCGCGGTGAGACCCCTCACCCCACCCTCTCCCCGCAAGAGCGGGGCGAGGGAGCGCATCAGTGCACGCTTCACTACGGCGGCCGTTCGCGCGCAGCCATCCAGGCGAGCGCCAGATACGCCGCCAGCATCACGGCTTCGAATCCCACGACCGTCAGGCTGCCGCCGTAGATGCCCGGAAACATCAGTTCGATCACCGCCATCGACACCACGGTGGTGAGCCACACCACCGCGCCCCAGGGCGTCGCAAGCCACAGCCCGACGGCGGCGACGAGTTCGATCACGGCGAAATAGACGGTCGCAGTCTGCCAGGCCATCGACTGGTTCTCGAACGCCTCTTCCTCGCCGCCGATGAATCCCGTCACCTGCGCCCAGTGGTAGAGGCCCTTCAGGATCGAGATAACAGCCATGATGCGCAGGAACAGCACCAGGCGGCGCGTCCACACATTCTCGTCGGGCTCGATCCGCTCCGACGACATCGCCGCCATCGACATCGCGTTGTCCCTGGACTTGTCCCGCCCCTGATCGCGCGCCGACGCATCAGACATGGAAGCTGACCTGGGAGCTGGAGCTGACCTCGGAATCGGGGCTCAACGCGTGCTGGGATGTTCTCATGGCCCCAAATGTTCTCATAGCCCTGTCTTGGCCCGCCGGAACGGCAAAATCAATTGCCCAAAATCAATTGCCCATGAGGTAGATCAAGGCTCGGTGACGGGGCAGTCGCAAGGTGCTAGAACTGGAACAAATCAAAATTGACCCGCCGCCTTAAGGAGTACCCATCACATGGCGATCAAATTCGGGCGTCCGATCGAAATGCGCGACGCGCCGCGGCGGCCGACCGCCCTCGCCTCCACCCCGCTCGACCTGGCGATCCGCCCCCGCCGCAACCGCAAGGCGGAATGGGCGCGGCGGCTGGTGCGCGAAAACGTGCTGACCACGGATGATTTGATCTGGCCGATGTTCGTGGTCGACGGAAACAACACGCGCACGCCGGTGGCCTCGATGCCCGGCGTCGACCGCCTCACCGTCGATCAGGCGGTGCGCGACGCCGAGCGCGCGATGAAGCTCGATATCCCCTGCATCGCGCTGTTCCCCTATACCGAGCCGTCCTTGCGCGACGAGAACGGTTCCGAAGCGCTCAACCCGAACAACCTGGTCTGCCAGTCGGTGCGCGCGATCAAGAAGGAATTCCCTGACATCGGCGTGCTCTGCGACGTCGCGCTGGATCCCTTCACCAGCCACGGCCATGACGGGCTGATTGAGGACGGCAAAATCCTCAACGACGAGACGGTGGCGGTGCTGGTGCGGCAGGCGCTGGTGCAGGCCGAGGCCGGCTGCGACATCATTGCCCCCTCCGACATGATGGACGGCCGCGTCGGCGCGATCCGCGAGGCGCTGGATGAGGCAGGTTTTCTCGACGTGCAGATCATGTCCTACGCGGCAAAATATGCGTCCGCCTTCTACGGCCCGTTTCGCGACGCCATCGGCTCGGCGAAGACGCTGACCGGCGACAAGCGCACTTACCAGATGGACA
>VAZH01000015.1 GCA_005884465.1 Alphaproteobacteria bacterium
CAAGGCCCAGGGCGGCATCTTCGGCTGGGTCTCAGACTCGGCTGCGGTTCTCAGGGCAATGACGGCGCAGACTTCAAATAATTTGGCAGCGGGAGCATCACGATGAGCAGGAGCATGACGGGGACTGCCGGAAAGCCCGATTTCAAACCGGTATTGTGGACGCCGGGAGACTGGAACGCGTTCTTCGGATTCGGCACCAATATCCTCGTCAACATGCTGGTGCTGACCGGCCTGTTGAGATTCGTGCTGAAGATGCCTGACTCGCTGGTGTTCGGCCGCATCCTGCCGGCGCTCGGCCTGATGATGTGCCTCTCCACCTTCTACTATGCGTGGCTGGCCTATCGGCTGGCCGAGAGGACCGGCCGCACCGACGTCTGCGCGCTGCCCTCCGGTGTCAGCGTGCCGCACATGTTCATCGTCACCTTCGTGATCATGTTGCCGATCACGATCAAGACCGGCGACCCGATGAAGGGCTGGTCCGCCGGTCTGGTCTGGGTGTTCTTCCAGAGCTTTATCCTGATGATCGGCGGATTCATTGCGCCGATTATTCGAAAGATCACCCCGCGCGCTGCGCTGCTCGGAACGCTCGCGGGCGTATCCGTGACCTTCATATCGATGCGGCCGGCGTTAGAGATGTACATGACGCCGCAGATCGGGCTGGTGTGCTTCGCCATCATCCTGGCAAGCTGGTTCGGCGGCATCAAATACTACAAGGGAATCCCCGCTGGCCTGGTCGCGATCGCGGTCGGCATGATCATCGCGTGGGGATCGAACCTGTTCGGCCTCGGGCTCGGCGGCCTGAGCGTCAAGGGCGTCGGCGACGCGTTTGCGAGCTTCGGTTTCTCCGTACCCATTCCGGCGTTCGGTGAGGTGTTCTCCGGCTTCGAATTCCTCGGCATCATCCTGGTCACCGCGATCCCGTTCGGCATCTACGATCTCGTCGAGGCGATGGACAATGTCGAAAGCGCCGAGGCGGCGGGCGATGAATATCCGACCACGCGCGTGCTGACCGCCGACGGCGTCGTCAGCCTGATCGGCTGCCTGATGGGCAATCCCTTCATCAACGCGGTTTACATTGGTCATCCCGGCTGGAAGGCGATGGGCGGCCGGATCGGCTACTCGGCCGCGACCGGGATCATGGTGATCTTGCTGTCGTGGTTCGGCATCATCTCGGTGCTGCTGGCGCTGGTGCCGGTGGTCGCGATCTCGCCGATCCTGCTTTACATCGGCATGCTGATCGGCGCGCAGGCGTTCCAGACCACGCCGATCAAGCATGCGCCTGCAATCGTGCTCGCTCTCACGCCGCATCTTGCGGCGTGGGCCAAGCTGCAGATCGACACCATGCTTGGCTCGACCATCAACGCCGCTCAGAAGGTGGGCGGACTCGCCGCCGACAAGGTGGGCGACGTCAAGGCCGCCGCGATCGCCGCACTCCCGCAGCAGGGCGTGCTTTACCATGGGCTGGACGTGATGGGTGGCGGTTCGATCCTAACCGGCCTCGTGCTCGGCGCGATCGGCGTCTTCGTGATCGAACGCGATTTTGTGAAGGCCTCGGCCTTCGCGCTTTCCGGTGCAGTGCTGACCTATTTCGGTTTCATGCATGGCGAAGCCGTCGGTATCGGTGGCGGATTGGGCGTGACGCCCGCAGTGGCGCTGGCCTATGCCGTGGTCGCGGCCGGATTCTTCGCGGTCGGCAAATACGGCACCAGCACTGCCTCCATTTCGCATTCGGAGATGCCGCTTGCGGCGCCTGCCGAATGAAAAGGAGAAGCGAGGGTTCGGCGTCAACTTGCCGCCGGGTCGGCTAGAGTCTGATTCAACTGAGTTGAATCAGACTCTAGCGTTATCTTTTTGTTTGAGCATGATCTTTTCGGAAAACCAGTTTCCACCCATCGGGTCGGAGCCCGAGGGCATGCTTTTCCGGATCATGCTCCAAAGGTCGGACATTAGGCCGCCACGTCCCATAGTCGCGGCGAGCCGCGCAGCAGCACGCTGCGGCCTTTGCGCGTAATGACCGGCCGATCGCCGGTCATTTCGGCAAGTCCAAGCGCCACGAGATTCTCGACGATGGATCGATTCAAGGCGCGCCCGTTCGGTGTGGGCACGCGAATCGCCTTTAGCGCGTCCCATTGACCCTGGGTGAGGTCGTAATCGAATTCCGCGTTCATGGCGCCTCGAAGACATCAGGTGTTTCGCGCGTGTCTTACAGCGACAACGTGAATGGGATGCGACCACAATGCGTCGGGATTTCGATCAGCGATGACGCTTTTTTGAATCGTTAAACGTTTTCGAGCTGTTATGTGTCGAAATTGCCCTGTTAACGCGAGCGTCACAACAACGTGTCAAGAGAGGTATCGACCGCGACGAATCAGGCGGCAACGATCTCCAAATCGAGCACAAGCGCCTTACGTATCGACGCCAGATGCGTACAACAAGCTTCGCATTGTGCAATGCCGCAACCGCATCGGGTGTCTGTCAGATCGATATTCTCCTGGGGTGATCCATCCCGGCGGTAAAGGCCTTGCCATTGATTGTGGCGCTGCCTGGACGCCGCGACTTTCTGCTACCTTTCCGGCCGCGGCGTGATCACCTACGCTTGGCATTCATGGCGACCGCAATAACAAAAAAGCCGGGTTCGCCGATCAGGGGAACACGCTTTGAAGGGACAGGTGGGCCGGCGCACCGGGGACACGCGCAGCGGCGTTGAGGGTACTCGCCGGCGCGTCATGGCTGGCTTGTGGGTTGCTCTGCTGCTGGCAATCCTGGGCTTTCTGGTTGTCTACCCGATGCTTACGCTGCTGCTGGGCGCCCTGACCGACACCAATCCGGTGGTCGAGGGTTTTAGTCTGGCCCATCTATCGCCCGCCAATTTCCTCACCGTGCTGGTCAACCCCAACGTCGCCGAGGCGCTGGCCAATACACTTATCGCCTGCGGCGGCGGAACCTTGATCGCGGTCGTGATCGGCCTGGCGTTTTCCTGGATCGTCGTGCGTACCAATACGCCGTTCAAGGGCTTCATCGCAGCCGCCAGCATCTTGCCGCTGTTCGCGCCGCCGCTGGTCGCCGGCGTGGCATGGACCATCCTCGGCTCGCCGAAGACCGGCCTGATCAACACCATGTTCAAATGGATGAACCTCGACTGGCGCGTGGACTTTTATTCGCTGTGGGGATTGGTGTTCGTATTCGGCATTTACTACGCGCCGTACGTCTACATGTTCACCTCGTCCGCGCTGCGCAACATGGATCCAAGCCTGGAAGAGGCCGCGGAAATTTCCGGCGCCAGCGCCTTCGCGACGTTGTTCTCGGTGACGTTCCCGCTGATCATGCCGGCGATCGTATCCGGCATGCTGCTGTCATTCATTGTGATGCTCGGTATCTACGGCATTCCAGCGGTGCTCGGCGCGCCGACCAATATCAGCGTGCTCACGACTTACATCTTCAAGCTCACCAACTGGTCGCCGCCGCTCTACAACACCGCCGCCGCGGTCGCCATCATTCTGATGGTGGTCACCGGCCTGCTGGTGGTCCTGCAACAGAAAGTGCTGAGCGGGCGCAGCTACACCACCGTCGCCGGCAAGGCGTTCCGGCCGCGCAATCTCGATCTCGGGGCCTGGCGCTGGTTCACCTTCTCCCTCGGCATCGTCTATCTGCTGGTGGTTGTGATCCTGCCTACGCTGGCCTTGATCGTGGCGGCGTTCCGCAAATTCATGTTCATCCGCGACGCCGCCAGCCTGTTCGACATGCGTCAGTACTCGCTGATGCATTTCCACAGCATCTTCGATAATCCGCTGACGCTGAGGTCGATCTACAATGCGATGGAGGTCGGCATCATCACTGCCGTGGTCGGCGGGACGCTGGCCTTTGCCATCGGCTACACCATACATCGCACCAGCGTCGCGGGCCGGCGCAGTATCGATATAGTATCGACCTTGCCGGTGGCGATTCCAGGCCTCGTGGTCGGTGTCGCCTATTTGTGGGCCTGGATCGGCATTCCCGGCGGGCTCTACGGCACCATCTGGATCCTGGCGCTGGCTTTCATCGCGCGCTTCATGCCCGATACCGTCAAGGTGCTGTCGACCTCGTTCCTGCAAATCCATCGTGAGCTTGAGGAAGCGGCCTGGGTCTGCGGCAAGGGCATGCTCGGCACCATCAGAACCATCGTGTTGCCGCTGGCACGGCCGAGCGTGATCGCCTCTATGACGCTATTGTTCGTGCTCGCGATCCGCGAACTGGGCTCGTCGCTGTTTCTTTACACCAGCAACACCATGGTGATGTCGGTGCTGCTGCTAGATTACTACGAAGGAGGAAATCTCGGAAAGACCGCTGCATTCAGTCTGGTGCAGACGGTTTTGCTCGGCGTTCTCATTGGCGGCGCAAACTGGTTGTCGCGGGGGGCGGCTCAGGGCAGTGTCGCCCGCACGGGATAAATAAAAGGAGAGGAAGATTTGGCCATGAACACAAAGGTCGTTGCCAGGGTCGTTGCGATCGCCGGCTTCGCCGGTCTCGGCATCGCGCTGAATGCCGCACCGGCGCGGGCTCAGCAGGAGTTCGGCTCGCCCGAATTGATCGCGGCAGCGAAAGCGGAAGGCAAGCTGGTCTACTACACCGCGAATTTCGCCGAGGTCGAACAGCAGGTCATCAAGGCGTTCAACAAGCGCTTCCCGGAGATCAAGGTCGAGATGGTGCGGGCGCCGGGCGGCCAGCTCATCACCCGCGTCAAGACCGAGGCCGCGGCCGGCAAGCTGATCGCCGACGTGGTCGATCATTCCGATCGCGCGCTGATGGCGGACCTGGTCGACCTGTTCCAGGATTATGCGCCGCCGAATGCCGCCGACTACAATCCCGATGCGCAGATTTCACCGAAACTGTGGCCGCGCGCCACGCTGGTCTGGTCGATCGCCTACAACACCGAACTGGTAAAGGACCCGCCGAAGAGCTGGATGGATCTGACCAAGCCGCAATACGACAAGATGACCGGGCAGGTGTTTGCCCAGTCCGGCGGCACCACATGGACTCGCATCATGTTCGAGCGCCAGGTGCTGGGGGAGGATTATTGGGCGAAGCAGGCTGCGACGCATCCGATCCTCTATCCGTCGGGCGCGCCGATGTCGGACTCGATGGTCCGCGGGGAAGTCGCGATGGGCCCCTTGCTCTACAACGCGGTCTACCCGAAACAGAAGGACGGCGCGCCGATCAAGATTATCTTTCCGCCCGAAGGGGCTCCGGTCAATCCCTATGCCACGGGGATTCCGAAGACCGCCGCCCATCCCAATGCCGCGAAACTGTTCCTGAACTGGTGCCTGTCGAAGGAGGGTCAGACCTTCATGATCAAGGAGCTGGGCAATCTCACTTCGCTGAAGGTGGCGCCGATCTATCCGGAAGGCTTCGATCCCAAGGTGGTCAAGATCTGGCTGCCGAAGTTCGACGAGTATGTGAAGTTGCACGGCGCCTGGGTTGCCGAGTGGGACAAGATTTTCGGCTACCGGCAGTGATCGTCGCACCGATGAAGATAGTGAGATCATGACGGCGACGCTCGACGTCACCGACCTGCGCAAGCAGTTCTCGATCGGCCGGCCGGCCATCGACGGCGTAAGCTTTGCCGTGCCGGCCGGCGAGATCGTGGTCCTGCTCGGGCCCTCCGGCTGCGGCAAGACCACGACCTTGCGCTGTGTCGCAGGCCTCGAGCATCCGACCTCAGGCGAAATCAGCATTGCCGGGCACCTGGTCTCGTCGCCCGCGCGCGGCATACTCGTGCCGCCACGGCTGCGCGACATCGGCATGGTGTTTCAGTCCTACGCGGTGTGGCCGCACATGACCGTGCGGCAGAACGTCATCTATCCGCTCAAGCATCGCAAGATCACGCGCGCAGACGCCGGGCGCAAAGTCGACGAGGTGCTGGAATTGGTCGGCCTCTCGGAATATGCCGACCGGCCGGTGGTGGCGCTGTCAGGCGGCCAGATGCAGCGGGTCGCGCTGGCGCGCAGCATCGTTTATCGGCCGCAGCTGTTGTTGCTGGATGAGCCGCTGTCGAACCTCGACGCCAAATTGCGCCTGCGGCTGCGCGATGATCTGCGCGTCATTCTCAAGCAAACCGGCATGACCGCACTCTATGTCACGCACGATCAGGCCGAGGCGGTGGTGCTCGGCGACCGCATCGGCGTGATGCGCGACGGCAAGCTGCTGCAGATGGGCACGCCGGATCAGATCTATAATCGGCCGGCCGACCTGTTCGTCGCCAATTTCACCGGCGCCACCAACGAACTCGCCGGCACCCTGGTCGGACGCAACGGCGAGTTTGGCGTGATCGACTTCGGCGAGGGGCGGCGAGGGGAGGCGGCGCTGCTGCACGCGCTCGATCCGGGTGACAAGGTGCGCATCGCGTTGCGGCCGGAAAACATCGGTATTGGCAGGCAGGACGGCGGCAACATATTTCCCGCGCGCGTGCTCGATCGCCGCTATCAGGGCACGCAGACCGTCTACGACATTGATCTGTTCGGCCGGCGATTGGAGGTCCTTGAACTCGGCACCGCGGCCCGCCATCAGGTCGGAGTCGAGACGTCGGTTTCTTTGCCACGCGAGGGTTGCTGGGCCTATCGTGATACGGGGCCATCGTCTTACGAATAGCGGCGGGCTCGTTAAAAGGCCTTCGAGGGATCATCATGCGTATTGTCGTTCTGCCGGGTGACTAGAACTGATATCGGCGAAGCCCGCCATCGACCGGAATGACCGCACCGGTAATGTAGCGTGCCTTCGGCGAGGCGAGGAAGATGGCAAGTGCCGCGAGATCCTCCGGTTCACCCCAATAGCCAACCGGAATCTCTTCTTCGGCAAATTGCTTCCGATAATCTTCCGGATAATTGCGGCGGATCTGCTCGCTCATGATTCGGCCGGGCGGAATGCAGTTGACCGTAATGCCGTGCGTTCCGATCTCGCGGGATAATCCCTTGGCCCAGGCATGAACCGCGGCCTTCGCCGCAAACGCGGCATTGAGTCCTTCGGGTTCGGATTTCCCGGTTATATTGATGATGCGTCCCCATCGGCGCTCGATCATTTGCGGCAATAGCGCGTGAGTGACCTGCCGGTACCGGGTAAAATTCAACGCGATGGCTTCATCCCAATCGCTGTCGGGTGCGTCGACCGGCAAAGGCCGGCTGCCACCGGCGTTGTTGACCAGTATACCGACGTGACCCACTGCGGCGAGCGCAGCGGCCGCAAGCTTCTTTGCAGCATCCTGCTGCATGATGTCTTGCACGACCGGGATCACGGCGGCACCTCCCTCCGCGAGGACCTCTTGGGCAAGCTTCTCAAGCAGATCATTCCGCCTGGCCACTGCGACCACACGTACTCCTTCAAGCGCGAGTGCCTTGGCGATTGCGCGGCCGATCCCGATGCTGGCTCCGGTCACGACGGCGGTCTTGGACTTGAGATCGAGGTCCATGTTTGAAAGCCTTATTTCTGTTAACAACGTGCACGCATGTTAGGATGGATTTGGTCCAGCAATATGTGAAATTTTCCGGCGCGGGCTAAGACCTGCGGCCGACGTTCAGATGCGGATTCAGGACCGTCGCCGACCTCGGGGCCGCGGCCGGCAACGTCACCAATTTAGGCGCTCGAACCAAGCCCCAGGCTCGCGTAGATCCGCCGTGCATAGGCGCCGAATTCATCCGTGGTCTTGATCGGCAGCGCGCGCGGAAACGGCAGGTCGATCGAAAAATATTCAGCCATTCGCGCCGGGCCTGCGGTGAGAACGGCGCAATGCGAAGCGAGGAACACCGCCTCCTGAATGCTGTGCGTCACAAAGATGATGGTCTTGCCGCTTTCGCGCCAGATCCGCAGCATCTCCAGGTTCATCTGTTCCCGGGTGAGGGCGTCGAGCGCGCCGAACGGCTCGTCCATCAGGATCAATTTTGGATCGTGGATGAAGGCGCGGGCAATCGCCGTGCGCTGCTGCATTCCGCCCGACAATTGCTGCGGATACTTGTCTTCATAGCCGGCAAGCCCGACGAGGTTGAGGAGATCGCGCGCCCGGGCCCGGGCTGCCGTCATCGGCAGACCGACGATCTCGGCAGGCAACAACACGTTGTCGAGCACGGTTCGCCATTTCAAGAGCAGCGCTTGCTGAAACACCATGCCGATATCGCGCGCGGGATCGAATGGCGTGCGCGCGTTGCCGATCTGGATGGTGCCGCCGTCGGCATCGTGAAGCCCGGCAAGGATTTTCAGCACCGTGGTCTTGCCGCAGCCGGACGGCCCGACCAGCGAGATCAACTCGCCTTCCTGCACGTCCATGGTGACGTCTGAGACCGCGAGGAATTCCTGATCGCGCGAACGGTAGACCTTGCGGATGTTGCGCAGGCGGATGAAGGGCTCTTGCGGCTCGCTCATGCGAGCCATTTCTGCAGATTGGCAGCGACAAAGGCGTCGTCGCTGAGATCGCCATGCTCGCGGCAGACGCGGTCGATCTCCTGCAGCTGGCCCGGGCTGAGGCCCTCGGCCGGATCGAGACACCAGATGCCCTCGAGCAGGCCTTGCCGCCGCAGGATTTCGTGGCAGCCCGCGATGCAGCCATGAAAATTGTTGGCGACATCGAAGAATGCGCTGTTGCAATCGGTGACGCGGGCGTCGAGCGCCAGCAGATCGGCGGGCACCGCGTCCTTGTTGCGCGCGGCGCGGCACCGCTCGAATTGCTTGATGGCGCTCGCGGTCCATACCGACCAATGGCCGAGCAGGCCGCCGCGGAAATAGGCTCTTGTCGTGACGCCGCGATCGCGCAGATCGAACGGCAGCATGAGATCGAGCAGGATGTGGTCGTCGTTGCCGGTATAGAGCGCGACGCGATCGAGCGCGCCTGCAGCGGCTACGCCACGCAGCACGTCGAGCGTGCGGTAGCGGTTGAACGGCGCGATCTTGATGGCGATGACATTGTCGATCGCCGCAAAGCGCCGCCAGAAATTGACGCTCAGGATGACGCCGCCGACCGCCGGCTGCAGATAAAAGCCGACCAGCGGGATTTCACGCGCGACGGCCTCGCAATGCGCGATGATCTCGTCTTCGGAGGCAGATGCCATCCCGGCAAGACTGAGCAGCCCGGCATGATAGCCGATGCCAAGCGCAATCTTGGCTTCAGAGATCGCCTGTTGTGTCGGACCGACCAGACCCGCAACCAGCGCCAGCGGCCGCTTGGTCCAGGTGGCAGCGGTCTCCGCCGCTAGTTCCAGTACGGGTTTGAACAAGCCGACGTCGCGGATTGCGAACTGCGTGGTGTGGACGCCGACCGCCAGCCCGCCGGTGCCGGCATCGATGTAATAGCGCGTCAGCGCGCGCTGGTGGACAGTATCGAGCGCGCGGCTGGCGTCGAGCGCCAGCGGATGCGCCGGAAGGACCGTACCCTCGGCAATCAAGCGCCGCACATCGGATTTCATCTCGCTATGATGCATGGGCAATCCTCATCCATATTCGGGGCCGGCGACCGCGAACGGCAGCTCCGTAGGCAGCGCGGTGGCGCGCCCGAACCGCATGCGCTGAAACGGCCGCTCGATGGTCCAGCCGGCGCCGGTCAAGCCCTTTAAGAATTCGTCTTGCTCGGTGACGGCATCGATCAGCAAAGGGCCAGCATCGGATCGGACGATCTCATCGACCAATGCGAGCGCCCGGTCTGGGCCTTCCGCAAACAGCGGGCCGATATGCCGGGCTTTGAGGCCGTCGCGGACGAGAGCAACCGCGTCGCCATTCGACAACAGCCGCGAACCGGGTCGTCCGCTCAATTCTGTCAACAAAGCGCTGCGATCGAAGCCCATTGCACTGACATCGCGCGCAATGAATCGTTTGAGGTCACAGGGTGGCAGTTGAAGTGCGCCGGCGGGTCGCGTTGAATTCCCAAAACGAAATCGCCGCAACTGCAGCGTCGGCGTAAATCCCAGTGGACCGTAGACCGCCGCGCCCGCCGGCGTCGCATCGAGCCACGTCGTAAAACCTTGCTTGGACGCGGCATCGAGACATGCATCGACCAGCCAGGTCGCAAGTCCGCGGCGGCGCGAGCTTGCCGTCACCAGCACCATGCTGATCCAGGCATCACCGGAGCTGTAGGGCAATAGCGCCGCGGTCGCGATCAGACGGCCATCATTGTCACGCGCGCCGAACCCGGTTCCCTGAGTCAGAAAAAAACGCCAGTCGGCCTCGTTCTGATTCCACTGCGCCTCTGTCGACAGCGCAAGCCCGCCAAGTGCGTGGTCCGGACCGAGCCGCAAAATTCCGACCTGATCAGTAGCGGCCATCGCGCAC
>VAZH01000107.1 GCA_005884465.1 Alphaproteobacteria bacterium
ATGCTGGCACGATTATCCAGGGGCGCGGCGGCCTGACGTGCTGCTATTTCTGCAATTGCCGCTGCAACTCGCGCACGAACGTCGTCAAACCTGCGCGACGTTCGCGCTTCAGCCGCTCGGCCTTCAGGATCGACTGCACCTCGGCAAACGCTTCGTCGATATCGTGGTTGATCACGATATAGTCGTACTCCGCCCAATGGCTCAGTTCATGGGTCGCGCGGTTCATGCGCCCGCGTATGACCGCATCTGAATCCTGCGCGCGGGTATGAAGCCGTTTTTCCAGGTCGGCGGCGGACGGCGGCAGGATGAACACACTCACGACATCGGCCCGCGCCTTTTCCCGCAATTGCTGTGTGCCCTGCCAGTCGATATCGAACAACACGTCCTGCCCCGTCGACAGCGCGGCTTCGACCGGCGCGCGCGGCGTGCCGTAGCGATGGTCGAATACGGTGGCCCATTCGAGCAATTCGTTCCGCTTTGCCATCTGTTCGAATTTGGATTTGTCGACAAACAAATAATCGCGGCCCTCGACTTCGCCGGGGCGCATCGGCCGCGTGGTCACGGACACCGACATCGTCAAGCCGGGCGTCCGCTCCATCAGGAGGCGCGACAGCGTGGTCTTTCCCGCGCCCGACGGCGATGACAGCACGAACATCAGGCCGCGCCGCTCAACCCCATCGAAGCCGTGGCCGCCAGCCGTCATATCTCACTCCAGATTCTGAACCTGCTCGCGGAATTGCTCGACGACGTTCTTCATTTCGAGGCCGGTATTGGTCAATTCGAGGTCGTTCGACTTGGAGCAGCAGGTATTGACCTCGCGGTTGAATTCCTGCGCCAGGAAATCGAGCCGCCGTCCGACCGGCCCGCCCTTGCCGATCATCTCGCGGGCCTGCGCGATGTGCGAGGCGATGCGATCGAGTTCTTCGCGAATGTCGGCCTTGGCCGCGATCAGAAGCGCTTCCTGATTGAGCCGATCGGGATCAAAGCGATCGGAGGACTCCAGCAACGCCGCGACCTGCTCGGCAAGCCGCGCCTTGATCGCGTCAGGCTTGCGCCCTGGGGCGGCTTCCGCCTTCTTCGTCAGGCGCTCGATCTCATCCATCCGCTGCGACAGGATCTGTCCAAGCGTCACGCCCTCGCGCTGGCGCATCGCAACGAGGTCCAGAAGGGCCTGGTCGAACGCCGCCGCGGCGGCGGCCTTCGCGGCCTGGTCCTCTGCCTCATTGCTCTCCGGCTCGACAACCTCGATCACGCCCTTGATCGCCAACAGCCCATCGATGCTCGGCGCTACCGCATCGATCTTGCCGGCCAGCACGCCGGCAACTTTTAGGATCGACGTAAGCACCTCTTCATTGACACGGACGGTAGAGACCGCATTGGCGCGCTTGACGTTCAAATTGGCGTACACCGTACCCCGCGACAGCACTTCGCCGGCGCGTTTCTTGGCGAACGCTTCGAGCTCGTCCCATCCGGGCGGCAGCCGCATGCGCAGATCAAAACCTTTGGCGTTGACCGATTTCAATTCCCATTCGAACGCATATGGTCCGCTGGCACCGTGGCTTCGGGCAAAACCGGTCATGCTCGAGAGCGCCATCGCCTAAAATTCTCCGGCAGTTGCAGGTGGGAGATTCGCAAAGAAACTGCGCGACTTTAGCGCGTATTCCGCAAGTGTGGATACCGGTTTTGCGAATAGAAGCGCAAGTTACAAGTTAGCGGCATTTTCGGGTGAACGGGAATTCGTTCCCGCAAGCTGCCGCGTGCGCGCTATTGCTGAAGCACCGAAGGCGACGCCGTCGATTGCGCCGCGCCCTGGCGGGCAGGAGGGGCGGAGCTGCGAGCTGGCTTCTTCGCGGGGGCCGGCTTCACTGTGGTCGCTGTCGGGTTCGTATCGGCTGGTGCACCCGCCGCAGCCGGCGGCAGGGCGTCGTCCGCCGGTTCGACGGCATCGATCTGAAGCTGCTTTTCCATGGTCCGCAGTTTGGCGACGTTCTTCTGGTGCTGGTCGTAGGTCTCGGTAAAGGCGTGGCCGCCGGTGCCGTCAGCGACGAAGAACAGATCGCGCGTGCGCGCCGGATTGGCGGCGGCTTCCAGCGAGGCGCGGCCGGGATTGGCGATCGGCCCCGGCGGAAGGCCGTCAACCACATAGGTGTTGTAAGGCGACGGCTGCTGGATTTCCGAGCGCTTGATGGGCCGGCCCAGCGTTCCCTTGCCGCCGACCAGCCCATAGATGATGGTCGGATCGGACTGCAGCTTTATTCTTTGCCGCAAGCGATTGACGAACACCGCGGCGACGCGACTGCGCTCGTCGGCCTTGCCGGTTTCCTTCTCGACGATCGAGGCCAAGGTAATGAGCTGGTCCGGCGTCCTGATCGGAATGTCCGGATTGCGCCGCTCCCAGATTTCCGCAAGCACGCGTTTCTGCGCCTGTTGCATGCGCTGGATTACCTGGTCGCGCGTGGTGCCGCGCGGAAATTTGTAGGTTTCCGGCAGCAACGTGCCCTCGCGCGGCATCTCCTTTACCGCGCCCGCAAAGATATCGTTGTCCGAAAGCCGGGCCGCGATCTGTTCGGAGGTCAAGCCTTCGGGAATCGTGACGGCGTGCTGCACTACCTTGCCTTCGACCATGATGCCGATGACATCGCGCAGACTGGCGTACTTCTGAAATGCGTATTCGCCAGGCTTGAGTTCGGAGCGCGCCTTCAGCGCAAACACGCTGCCGATGAACGCCCAGCGATTGTTGTCGATCACGCCTTCACGCTGCAGGATATCGGCAATGTCGGTCATTCCGGCGCGCGACGGAATATTGACGATCTTGTCTTCCTGCAGCGGGCCGGGCGCCTCGATCTTCTGTTTGCCGTAAACATATGCGGCGCCCACGCCGATCATCGAGACCAGCACGACGGTGATGATCGCGTTGCCGACCACGACGAATGGATTGCGGGCGCGCTCGGACCGCTTTGGCGGCGGCGGAACCTGCTCGGGCTCCAGCGCCGCGCGCGGGCTCCGGGGTGAAATGGGCGGCCTCTCACTCATCGATGCAACCTGAAATCCTGTCGGTTTAATCGTGGCCCGGCGATTCTCGCGCTGGCCGATAGTCTACGCCCAAATCTAGGATTTATCACCGAATGCGGCGAAACGGTGGAGTATTCTTGATACGACGCGTCAGTTGGACACGCGCCGCAGGATCACGGATGCGTTGGTGCCTCCGAAGCCGAATGAATTGGATAGCGCGACGTCGATCTCGCGTTTGCGCGGCGCTTGCGGCACCAGATCGATCGCCGTTTCAACGGATGGGTCCTCGAGATTGATGGTGGGCGGGGCGATGTTATCTCGAATCGCCAGGATGCTGAAGATTGCCTCCACCGCTCCCGCGGCGCCCAGCAGGTGTCCCGTCGACGATTTGGTCGACGACATCGACACCCTGGAAGCGGCGTTGCCCAACAGCCGTTCGACCGCGCCGAGCTCGATTTCGTCGCCGACCTGGGTCGAGGTTCCGTGCGCGTTGATGTAGTCGATGTCGGATGCGGTGATCGCTGCCCGCTTCATGGCGGCGCTCATGCTGCGGAACGCGCCGTCGCCGTCCGGCGTCGGAGATGTGATATGATAGGCGTCGCCGGATAATCCGTAACCGATCACCTCGGCATAGATTTTCGCGCCGCGACCTTTCGCGTGCTCGTATTCCTCAAGCACCACGACGCCTGCGCCCTCCCCCATCACGAATCCGTCGCGATCCCGGTCGTAGGGACGCGATGCTTTTTCCGGAGTCTCGTTGAAACCGGTCGACAGCGCGCGCGATGCGCAAAATCCCGCCATCGCAAGCCGGCAAATCGGGGATTCCGTTCCACCCGCCACCATCACATCGGCGTCCCCGAGGGCGATGAGCCGGCTCGCATCGCCGATCGCGTGTGCGCCGGTCGAACACGCGGTCACCACGGCATGATTGGGGCCCTTGAGGCCGTGCTCGATCGATACATAACCTGAAGCAAGATTGATCAGACGACCGGGAATGAAGAACGGCGACACCTTGCGCGGTCCACGTTCTTTGAGAAGCAGCGCCGTATCGGCGATTCCGGACAGGCCGCCGATCCCGGAGCCGATCATGGTGCCGGTGGCGCAGCGATCTTCTTCGGTCGCGGGATGCCAATTGGCGTCGTCGAGCGCCTGCTTCGCCGCGCTCATTGCGAAAATGATGAAATCGTCGACCTTGCGCTGGTCCTTCGGCTCCATCCACTGGTCGGGGTTGAAGGTGCCGTCGCTGCCGTCGCCGCGCGGAACCACGCAGGCGATCCGGCTGGTCAGATCGGAGACGTCAAATGTATCGATTTTCCTGGCGCCGCTCTCGCTGTTGAGAATGCGTCTCCAGGTCGATTCAACGCCACAGCCGAGGGGCGACACCATGCCCAGGCCCGTGACGACAACCCGCCTCATATCCACCACTCCAACCCCCGATTCGCGGCCCACAACAATAAACCGGTGGACCGTTCGACCACGGCCCGGCCGGCTTCGTCAGCACCGCGCGGGGGCGTCAGCTTTTCGCGTTCTTTTCAAGAAATTTCGTGGCGTCACCGACGGTCAAAATCGTCTCCGCGGCGTCATCGGGAATTTCGCAACCGAATTCTTCTTCGAACGCCATCACGAGCTCGACGGTATCGAGGCTGTCGGCGCCGAGGTCATCAATGAAGCTTGCGTTGTCGACCACTTTTTCGGGTTCAACACCAAGGTGTTCGACCACGATCTTCTTAACCCGCTCGCCAATCTCACTCATCGTTCAACCTCGTGCTTGTTCCCATTAGACCCGTCCCCAAGACGATACGAGCCATCCTGGTCGGTAAACTTCCCTTCGCAATCGCGCATAGTCTTGATTTGGCCCAGTCACAGCCGACCAAGGCCCGGCGAACGACGGCAGGCTCCGCACCGCCAATATACAGGGTTTCAAAATCCCGCAAGGCGTTCTTTGCCCATCCGTTGGTGGTTCGGTTATCATACTTCCCAAGCCTTGACTATAAGCCTCAATGAGCCGTTGGAAACCGCCTTTCGGCCCGCCGAGGGGTCAGTAACCGGCTCAAATCATGGCCATTCCACCATTGACGTGAATCGTTTGCCCCGTGACATAGGCGGCCTCATTCGAGCTGAGATAGACCGCCGCCGCAGCGATTTCTTCCGGCGTTCCGAGCCGCGCTGCGGGGACCTTCGACAGGATCGCTTCGCGCTGCTTGTCGTTGAGCGCGTCCGTCATCGGGGTTGCGATAAATCCCGGGGCAATGCAGTTGGCGGTGATGTTACGCTTGGCGTATTCCGCACCCAGTGTCTTGATCATGCCGATCAGTCCCGCCTTGGATGCCGTGTAGTTGCCCTGGCCCGGATTGCCGGTGACGCCGACGATGGATGTGATCGCGATGATGCGGCCGAACCGCTTGCGCATCATCAATTTGGTCGCGGCCCGGGCCAGGCGGAAGGTCGCCGTCAAATTGACCTTGATGACTTCGTCCCAGTCCTCGTCGCGCAATTGCACGAACAGATTGTCGCGGGTGATGCCGGCGTTGGCGATCAGAATATCGACCTGGCCCATGGCCTTCTCCGCCGACGGCACCAGCGCCTCGACCTCGGCGGCATCGGAGAGATTGCAAGGCAGCACGAAAACCCTGTCGCCCAACTTGCCGGCTAGCGCATCGAGCACCTCGCGCCGCGTCCCGGAAATCGCCACCGTCGCGCCCTGCGCATGTAGCGCTTGCGCAATCGCGCCACCGATTCCGCCGGTCGCACCGGTGACGAGCGCCTTCCTGCCGGTCAGATCGAACATCAATATCTCCTCACGACCCTAGGCCGAATGCGCAGCCGCCATGGCGTCCTTTGCGGCGCCAATATCGCCGGGGCCGCCGACTGGAATGCCAATCGCACCCTCCGCGATGCGCTTGACCAGGCCGCTCAGCACCTTGCCGGCGCCGATTTCGAAAAACCTGACGACACCCTGGCTTGCCATGTAAGCCACCGACTCGCGCCAACGCACGGTTCCCGTGACCTGCTCGACCAGGCGGCGGCGGATTTCGTCCGGGTCGTTGATCGGCGCGGCCAGTACGTTCGACACCAACGGCGAAGCCGGCTTCTTGATCGTGACATCCGCAAGCGCTTTTGCCATCACATCGGCTGCGGACTGCATCAGGGCGCAGTGAAACGGCGCCGAGACCGGTAGCAGCATGGCGCGCTTGGCGCCCCTGGCTTTGGCGATCTCGAGCGCGCGCTCGACAGCGGCCTTGTCGCCGGAGACCACGACCTGGCCGCCTCCATTGTCATTGGCGGCCTGGCAGACCTGACCCTGCGCGGCCTCGTTCGCGACCGCCACCGCGCCCTCATAATCCAGACCGAGCAAAGCCGCCATTGCGCCGGCGCCCACCGGCACCGCCTTCTGCATGGCAAGGCCGCGCGTGCGCAACAGGCGCGCGGTATCGCTGATGCTGAGGCTGCCGGCAGCGGCGAGCGCGGAATATTCGCCGAGCGAATGTCCGGCGACGAACGCGGCGTCGCGCCCGACCGAGAAGCCGGCTTCGGTCTCCAGCACGCGCAGTGTCGCGAGCGAGACCGCCATCAACGCCGGCTGGGCATTTTCGGTGAGTTGCAGCGTCTCACCCGGACCACCCCAGATGATGGCCGTCAGCCTTTCGCCGAGCGCCGCATCGACCTCGTCGAACACCGCGCGGGCGGCCGGAAAGGCCTCCGCTAAGGCCTTACCCATGCCGACTGCCTGGGAGCCCTGCCCCGGAAAAGTGAATGCCGCCGTCATCAATACCCCTGAATGCCGCTATAAAATATCCCTAAAGTCCGGGCCGAAAGACACTGCAGGGCATGGTTGTGTCAAGCCGGCGCCGGTTCCCGGCCGCGCCGCCCTGGGCCAATTGGGCTCGTATCCCTTGCCATCGCACTCAAAATCCTTATAAACCCCCGCATCCGTGGATCCCGGCCGGGAGCTGAACGGACGGTCTCAGCAATCTCACCTTCCAGGCGATATTGATGCGGCAGGGCCAGTCGGTCCGTCGTCCCGTGCTTCCGCCTTCTGAGCTTATCCCGAGTCCTTTCCGAAGGCCTCGAAGGGCTTGCCGCCGGGAACCGCGCCAACTCTAGGAAAGGACATCCATGCCTCTTTATGAGCATGTTTTTCTCGCGCGTCAGGATGCGAGCACCCAGCAGGTCGAAGAACTGACCACCCAGATGACCGGCATCGTCGAGCAACTCGGCGGCAAGGTCGTGAAGATGGAAAACTGGGGCGTGCGTTCCCTGACCTACCGCATGAACAAGAATCGAAAAGCCCATTTCGTGCTGCTCAACATCGACGGCCCATCGGCCGCGGTCGCCGAAATCGAGCGGCAGGAGCGAATCAGCGAAGACGTGATCCGCTATCTCACCGTTCGCGTCGATGAGCACGAGGAAGGTCCCTCGGCGATGATGCGGAAAGCGGATCGCGACCGCGATCGCGATGATCGCGGCGGCGGTTTCCGTGGCGACCGCGATGGCGGATTCCGCGGCGACCGCGACGGCGGCTATCGGGGTGACCGTGGTCCGCGGCGTTCGCGCGATGACGACGCAGCGCTCGAGGAGTAAGAATCATGGCCGAAGCTGGTGCACGCCGTCCGTTTTTCCGCCGCCGCAAGACCTGCCCGTTCACGGGTCCGAACGCGCCGAAGATCGACTATAAGGATTCCAAGCTTTTGATGCGTTACGTCTCCGAGCGCGGCAAGATCGTGCCGAGCCGTATCACCGCCGTCTCCGCCAAGAAGCAGCGTGAACTCGCTCGCGCCATCAAGCGCGCGCGTTTCCTCGGCCTGCTGCCTTACGTGATCCGGTAAATTCCCCGATCGGCGGCATGCGTGCCGCCGGTCAATCTTCATAAGGCTTCCGCGTCGTACGGTTGCCGATGGTTGGGGTTCTCACAAAACCTCTAACCGCTCGAAAGGAGCGGGACAGCTGATGATCGCGATCGTTCTTATTGCCATAGCCGCCGGCTCCGCGTCGGCCTTGATGTTCGCCTCGATCATCTCGGGCGCGCTGATTTCACTGCTGCTGTTTTACCTGGCGCCATTGCCGCTGATGGTGGTGGCGCTCGGATGGGGACCGCTCGGCGCCACCGTCGGCGGCATCGTCGCCGCGATCGGTCTCGGCGCGATCTTCGGCCTTCCCTATTGCATCGCCTTTGCCGTCACGGTCGCGCTGCCCGCCTGGTGGCTCGGACACCTCGCTCTGCTCGGACGTCCCATGACCAGCGGCGTCTCGCCGGGCAACGGCGCTTCGCCGGTTGCGCCTGATCTGGAATGGTATCCGGTCGGCCGCATCCTGCTCTGGATATCAGGCTTTGCCGCGTTGACGACGATGGCGGCGCTGCTCACGCTTGGCACTGACGCCGCCGCCATCGCCGGCGCTCTGCGGCGGGGCTTGCTACGTATGCTCGGTCCCCGCGAGGCGTCGTCAACCGACGGGGCCGAACAATGGATCGACGCTGTAGTGACGATCGCGCCGGCCGCGGCCGCTATCGTCGCGATGATGACGCTGACGCTCAATCTCTGGCTCGCCGCAAAAATCACGGCGACATCAGGACGATTGCACCGTCCCTGGCCCGACCTGAAGAGCGCTGCTCTGCCGCCGATGACGCTCGTGGCGCTATGCGCTGCAATTGCGTTCTGCTTTACCGGCGGGCTGCTAGCGATCCTGGCACTGATCGTGACCGCCGCCTTGATGGTGGCTTACGGGCTCACGGGCTTTGCCGTGCTGCATACGTTGACGCTGGCGTTGAAAAGTCGCGCGCTTTGGCTCGGTTGCACCTACGCCATCATGGTGGTGTTCGGCTGGCCTGTCCTGGCGATGGTGGTTCTCGGTCTCGCCGACGCTATTTTCGGATTTCGTCAACGCTATCTGCGAGGCAGGCCACCGCCCCTCCCCGCATCCTGAACCCTAACCAACTCAACGACTTAATCTGATCACCTAAGGAGAACGAATATGGAAGTCATTCTGCTGGAACGTGTCGCCAAGCTCGGCCAGATGGGCGAAGTGGTCCGCGTCAAGGACGGATTTGCCCGCAATTTTCTTTTGAAGCGCGGCAAGGCGCTGCGCGCCACCGCAGACAATCGCGCCAGGTTCGACGGCATGAAGGCCGAACTCGAAGCCCGCAACTTGAAAGCCAAGGCCGAGGCCACCAAGGTCGCGGAAAAGATCGATGGCCGCAACGTCATGGTGCTGCGTCAGGCCTCCGAAAGCGGTCAGTTGTTCGGATCGGTAACCGTTCGCGACATCATCGCCTCGTTTGAGAGCGATGGGGTCGCCATCAGCCGCAGCCAGATCATGCTGGACGCGCCGATCAAGACCATCGGCAAGCACAACATCGCCATCGCCGTGCATCCGGAGGTCGAGGTCAGCGTGACCGTCACCGTCGCGCGAAGCGCCGATGAGGCCGAACGCATCAAACGCGGCGAAGACATCTCTACCCGTCAGGAAGATCAGGACGCGGCCGCCGAAGCGATCGCCGCCGCCGGCGAATTCTTCGATCCCGAGGCCCGCCGCGACGATGTCGAGCCGAAGGCGGAGCCAGCATCAGACAAGTAACGCGGGCTACCGGTTACATATAATTGTACTGCTCAAGCCCGGCCTGTCAGGCCGGGCTTGGTGATTCTCGCTGGCGCTTTTTCGTCGAGCATTGCAATCGAGGCCAATGCCGTTGCGGTGTGTTTCTCGATTCCGTCGATCACGCAAAACACATCCGCACCGACCACCGCGACCTGGCGTCCGGGCTTGATCACGCGCGCGCGGCAGATCAGGCGATCGCCTGAGGCCGGCGACAACAAATTTAACTTGTATTCTGCCGTCAGCGCCGGCTGGCCGCGCGACGTCGCCGCGGCAATCGTGGTGGCATTGTCCACCAGGAAAGCCGTGACGCCGCCGTGAAACAAGCCATTCTGCTGCAACAGCTCTGGCCGCCGATCGACCACAAGCGTGCATGATCCACGTTTCAGTTCGGAAAGCTCCGCACCGATATGATTCATGAATCCCTGCTGGCCAACGCTGTCGCGGATTGTCTTTGCGATCGGCGTGAAATCCGGGTCGAAGTCCGCGGTCACGGCAGGCTTTCCGTTTTCTGAACGGGTTCCGGAGCGACCAGCGCACGGATCGCGCAGGCAATCAGAAGATCGGCCTGGTGCCGTGGATCGCTGCGGTCGCGACCCGACAGCCACGCACGGCAGAAAATCTGCGCAGGTCCGATGATCTGGCTGAAAAAGACCGTCGACGGCATGGGCAATAGTTCGCCGCGGGCAATCAGGGGCGCGCGCCAACGCTCGATGCCCTCAGCGAGACGCGAATTTTGGGTGCGCTGCGCATCGCGAACAGTTTCGGTCCATTCGCTGCGCGATATCTCGAACAGATAGCGCGCTTCGCGCCGGTTGTTCACCACCCACTCCAGATGTGTGCGGATCAAGCGGCCGATACCGTCCCGGGCGCTCAAGGAAGGATCGACAGCCGCGACCACCGCGGCGTGATAGTGCTGCAGCAGTTCCAGAAACAGGGTGCCTGCCAGCTCCTTCTTTGATCCGAAGAAATGGAAGAAGCTGCCGTTTGAGGCCCGCGCCCCGCTGCGAATGGCGGCAACGGTCGCGCCCTCAAACCCCTCGCGATCGAACACCGCCAATCCGGCGGCCAACAGATCCTCACGCGCGCGCGCAACCATGATTGTTTCTCGACTTCCGCGTAGATCGTTACTCTAGAGTAACACTCTAGAAGGGTCAAGTCGATCGCGTTTCGGAAATCCGCTTCTTGCGCAAACCTATTGGGAGATTGGCGGCGCGGGCGGCCCAGCGGGGGCAATTGGCGGCGCGGGCGGCACGGAAGCCGTCACCGCAGGCGGCGCAGGCTGCACCGGGGGCGGCGCCGGCGGTTCGGGTGCCGGCTCCGGCATGCCGCTTGAGACCGCAGCAGACACCGCTGGGTCCGTCGGCGCGGGTGTGACGGGAGGAACCGGATCGGCCCGCAGTGTCGGGCTCTCGCCGCTGCCCGTCTCCTTCGGTGCCTCGATTTTTGCCTCAGACGTGCCTTCGCCAGATGGCTTGGTACCCTCGGGTTTGCTGTCCCCGTCCTTCGCGGTTTCGCTGGCGGACGCCCCGTCTTTCACCGCCTCGCCCTTTGGTGCTTCTTCCTTGCCGGCGTCGGGCGTTGCAGCATCAGTTTTGGCAGCGTCGATTCTGGCAGCCTCGGATTTGGGCGGTTCTTCGGCGCCGGGCTTGCCTCGCTTGCTCAGCTTCGCTCTTGCGGCATCGGGGGCCTCCCCCGGGCGTGCCAGCCGCTTGGCGTTACGGCCGGGCTGTCCGGGCTCGGCCGAAAGTCCGCCGGAATCGGGCCTCGCGGCCGGACGCGGCTCGGCATCAGGCCTGACAGCCTGTTGCGTTAACGGCGCCGGGGGGCGCAGCCTGCGGCCAAAGCGATCGAGCTGGTCGGGCAAAGTGGCGGGCGTGGCCTGCGAGTCCTTGGCTTGCTTGGGCTGGGCACTGATATGGCGGGTGTCGGCCGCCCCATTCGATACCAGAAAGGCGCTGAGCAGGGAGGCCATGTCACCGCTGGTGGTGTAATGCTGGCGCAGGAAGCCTGGCAGGGATCCGGCCGGCACGGTCCTCAACAGACCCCGTGGGCTCTTGTGGCAGGCACTGCAAGTACCCGCGAAAATCTGCGAGGGGCTCTTGCCGGCCTCGAGATTTTGCGCCTGCACCGGGATCACCGCGAAACAGCCGATCAGAAGCGTCACCGTCGCTAAACTGAGCGCTCGGCTCAACATTCCTATTCTCCAGATGCGGTAATTCGCTTCCAACGCCTTTATCCGGCACCGGGCGGCGGTCACCTTTTAGCCGATTATGCCGCGAATGGAAGCGGACATATGACGCAACCGCGCGAACGCGCCGTTTGGGAATATCCGCTGTGTGAACAATGCAGTAGCGCGATGGAACCGTCACCCCTATGATCTGTTTGAGATGCTCGGGGACCGTTCTGTCCCGTGCGCGTCGAGTGTGACGGCCGGTACGTTAGCCGCTGCGGGATCGCTCTTGGTGGTTTCGATGGACCGTTTGTTGCGGTATTTCCTGAAGCAGTTCATTCGCCGCGGCTCGATGACGTTCACGACCGCAAGCGGGGCAAAGTTCACCTGCGGCGACGGGACCGGCGAACCGGTCTCTGCGCGATTCCTGACCACCGATGGCGAACGCAGGATTCTTTTGAACCCGGAGCTTGCGCTGGGCGAACTTTACATGGAAGGCACTTTCGTCGTCGAGAGGGGCTCCATTGCGGACGTGCTGGCGATCCTGCTCGATCAACCCGAAATATTACCGCGCTGGGCCAAGCTGCAGTGGTGGCTGCGCTATCTTGTCAGGCATGCCCGCCAGTTCAATCCGCGCGGACGATCGAAAAACAATGTCGCGCGCCATTACGACCTGGACGGGCGCCTCTACTCCCTCTTCCTCGATGCCGACAAGCAGTACAGCTGCGCCTATTTTGAAACGCCGGATACATCGCTTGACGATGCCCAACTCGCCAAGAAGCGGCATCTCGCCGCGAAGCTGTTCATCGGGCACGGCGACCGCGTACTTGACATCGGCTCCGGTTGGGGAGGTCTTGGCCTGTATCTGGCCGAAATGACCGGCGCCAATGTCACTGGCATCACCCTCTCGACCGAACAGTTGCAGGTATCCAACGAGCGCGCGGCTGAGAAAAACCTGACGCGGTCGGCGAAGTTTTTCCTCGAGGATTATCGCGACGTTTCCGGGCCGTTCGACCGCATCGTCTCAGTGGGCATGTTCGAGCACGTCGGGGTCGACTTCTACGAGACCTACTTCCGGCGCTGCGGTGAACTTCTCACCGACGACGGCATCATGATACTGCATTCGATCGGCCGTTCGAATGGGCCCGACGTCACCAATCCCTGGATCACGAGATATATTTTTCCCGGCGGCTACATCCCGGCGCTTTCCGAAGTGATCCCCGCGATCGAGCGCGCCGGGCTTCTGGTCTGCGACATCGAAATATTGCGGCTGCACTATGCGGATACGCTGAAAGCGTGGCGCGAGCGATTCATGGCGCGGCGCGAGGAAGCGGTGCAGCTCTATGACGAGCGCTTTGCAAGGATGTGGGAATTTTACCTGGCGTGCTCGGAAATGTCGTTCCGCAAGCAGAACCTGATGAATTTCCAAATCCAGCTCACCAAACGCCAGGGCGCGGTGCCGATGACGCGCGATTACATCGGGCACGAAGAAGCCAAATTGCGTGGGATCGAGCGCGGCAAGCGTCCCCGGCTGCAAATTGCGGGCGAATAGGCCGGCGCAGGCAGTCCAAAATCTAATTTCGCAGGCCGTATTGAGAACCGCAATAAGGGTATGGCGATGCCGGCCGTGCCAACTGCGCGCTCACCGCGGTCAGTACCGATCGATCGATGGGCAGCGCGCGGAATTCCGGGCGAGAGATTTCTTCCATCGCCTCAACCAGCATCGATAGCCATGATTTTTGGCCGCCTCCCGCTCGCCATGACTGCAGTTGCTGGCCCATCGCCTTGTCTTGCCTAAACCGGCCTCCCTGAATCCTGTTGTTACCAACCCGGAAGTTACCAACCCGTTCCGGACGACCATGCCGCAAAGAAAAACCGGAGAGATGTGACTTGCTTCACAAAAGGGCCGGCCGATTTGCTCTAACCTTGGGGAATGATCGAGAAAACCTACCATTCAACGTTCGACCCGACAGCCGGCATCGCCACCGACTACGCGTTGATCGCGGGCGGCGTCGCAGCGACCCTGATTGCGCTGACCTATCTCATTCTGATTTAGATCAACGCTGAGATCGCCTTCCGGAAGCCGTCTTCCCCGATGGGTATGCCCGCACGGCGAAAGGTTCGGTCTGTGCCGCAGTTTTGGGGTGTTCCCTGTAGCCAGCGGCGGATATCGCTCGATTTCACCGGAAACTCCGTCAAGCGCCAATCCATCGTACAGTCGTGATTCACACATGACATTGTGTGAATCGGGCATAAGGCGCGTTCGCGCTTCCGCTGTGCTCGGGAGTGGCGCTTTATCGCCGCCCCGCATCCGACAAAGTTACACCGACACTCGAGAATTATGGCCACATCTGATTCGAACGTTCTCAAGCTCACGCCCGATGCCGGAACTCCGGCCTATCGGAACGCACCGCACAATATCGAGGCCGAGCAGAGCCTTTTGGGCGCGATCCTCGTTAACAACGACGCATTCTATCGGGTGTCGGATTTCCTGGAGCCAAAACACTTCTTCGAGCCGATCCATCACACCATCTTCGAGACCGCCGGCAGCCTGATCCGGATGGGGAAGGTCGCGACTCCGGTCACGCTGAAGACCTTCGTCCCGGCCGAAACCGACATCGGCGGCATGACGGTCGGCCAATACCTCGCCCGCCTCGCCGCGGAAGCGACCACGATCATCAATGCCCAGGATTATGGACGAACGATCTACGAACTGGCGTTGCGCCGCGATCTGATCCGGATCGGCGAAGACATGGTCAATGTCGCCTACGACGCGCCGGTGGATTTCGCGCCGCGGGCGCAGATCGAGGACGCCGAGCGCAGGCTGTACGAACTGGCCGAGGCCGGCCGCTACGATGGTGGCTTCCAGCGTTTTGCGCAGGCTCTCACCGTCGCGGTCGATATGGCGGCTAAAGCCTTCCAGCGCGACGGCAAGCTGTCGGGCATCGCAACAGGCTTGCGCGATCTCGACATCAAGATGGGCGGGCTGCAGCCCTCCGACCTGATCATCATCGCCGGGCGTCCGGGCATGGGCAAGACCGCGCTCGCCACCAACATCGCCTACAACGTGGCAAAAGCGCACCGCGCCGAAGTTCAAGCTGACGGTACCATGAAGTCCGTCAATGGCGGCGTCGTCGGCTTCTTCTCATGCGAAATGTCGGCTGAACAGCTTGCCACCCGTATCATCGCCGAGCGCACCGGGATTCCATCGAGCACGATCCGCCGTGGCGGCATCACCGAGAGCGATTTCGAAAAGATCCGCGATTATTCGATCGAGCTGCAGTCGCTGCCATTCTACGTCGACGAAACCGGCGGGCTTTCGATCTCACAGCTCACCGCGCGCGCCCGCCGGCTGAAGCGGCAAAAGGGCCTCGACCTCCTGGTGATCGATTATATTCAGCTGCTGCAGGGAACGGGACGGCGCATCGACAACCGGGTCCAGGAAGTCACCGAGATCACCACCAGCCTGAAGGCGCTCGCCAAGGAATTGAACGTGCCGATTCTCGCGCTGTCGCAGTTGTCACGCCAGGTGGAGAGCCGCGACGACAAGCGTCCGCAATTGTCAGACCTGCGTGAGTCCGGCTCGATCGAACAGGACGCCGACGTGGTGATGTTCGTGTTCCGCGAAGAATATTACCTCGCCAACAAGGAGCCGCGGGCCGGCACGCCGGAATACGAAAAATGGCAATTGGACATGTCGCTGGTGCACGGCAAGGCGGAAGTCATCATCGGCAAGCAGCGGCACGGCCCCACCGGCACCGTCGAACTGCAATTCGAGGCCAGCCTGACGCGGTTCGGCGATCTGACGCATGACAGCCATTTGCCGGAGCGAACCTACTAGACCCCCGGTTGCACGGTTGAACTGCCCCGCTCCGCCGCGTAAAGTCGCGGCATGAACATCGTTTCCGACCCGAAGTCGATCCCGGCGAGCTCCATTCTCTCGGCTGAAGCGAACCAGGCGGCTGCGCTCGCAACCGCCACCGGCGTGCTCACGGTCGATCTCGACGCCATCGTCGCGAACTGGCGCAAGCTTGAGAAAGCCGCGGTGCCCGCGGAGTGCGCGGCCGTGATCAAGGCGGACGCCTATGGCTGCGGGGTCGATCCGGTCGCACGCGCGCTGGCCGCCGCCGGCTGCAAGACATTTTTCGTCGCCACGGTGGATGAGGCGCGCGCCGCCCGCGCGGCCATGCCATCGGCCACCATCTACGCGCTCGATGGCATCTTCCAGAATTGCGGCGATGCGTTTGCCAAGATCGATTGCAAACCCGTGATCGGCGATCTCAACGAGCTCGCCGAATGGGACGTCTTTTGCCGGCGCTCCGGCTGGGCGGGCGGCGCGGCCATTCACATCGACACCGGCATGAACCGGCTGGGTCTTACGATCAACGAGGCACAAGGTATCGTCCCCAGGATCAATGCCGGGGATCACGGCATCACGCTGGTGATGAGTCATCTCGCCTGCGCCGAGGCTCTCAATCATCCGCTCAACGCCAAGCAACTCGCAACCTTCCGCGAGATCGTCAGCCTGTTCACGGGCGTACCGGCGTCGCTGTCGAATTCTTCCGGCATTTTCCTCTCGCCGCAATTCCAGTTCGACCTGGTGCGGCCGGGTGCCGCGCTCTACGGCATCAATCCGACGCCGGAAGCCGATAATCCGATGCAACCGGTTGTCGACCTGAAAGCGCGCATCGTGCGAATCCGCAATGTCGAGCGCGGCGACAGCGTCGGTTATGGCGGAACGTGGACCGCGCGGCGGCCGACCAGGCTCGCGATCGTATCGGCTGGCTATGCCGACGGATATTTCCGCGCCGCCGGCAGCAACGACGGCACGCGCGGTGCCGAGGTGGTGGTCGCCGGCAAGCGCTGCCCGATCGCGGGTCGCGTCTCGATGGACCTGATCGCCGTCGACATCACGGACCTTGAAAAGAACGCGGTGCGGCGCGGCCACATGGCGACGTTGATCGGCGAGGGCATCACGGTCGACGAACTCGCGCACCATTTCGGCACCATCGGTTACGAAGTGCTGACCAGCCTCGGACCGCGCTATGCGCGGGTCTACAAGGGGGGCGCGGCCACGGTCGAGCCAGCCGCTTCAGCATCGACCTGACATCTTCGTCGGGAATGAAGCTCGCCACCTTCAACATCAACAATATCAACCGGCGCCTGCCGAACCTGCTGCGATGGCTGCGCTCGGCGAAACCCGATATCGTCTCCCTGCAGGAACTGAAATCGACCGACGACGACTTTCCGGTTTCTGCGATCGGCAAGGCCGGCTATGGCGCGGTCTGGCGCGGGCAAAAGACCTGGAACGGCGTCGCCATACTGGCGCGCAAAGCCGAGCCGGTGCTGATCCGGACCGAGTTGCCCGGCGATGAAGACGATCGCGAGGCGCGCTACATCGAAGCCGCCGTCAATGGCATCATCGTCACCAGCATCTATCTGCCGAACGGCAATCCGCAGCCCGGGCCAAAATTCGACTACAAGCTCGAATGGTTCAAGCGGCTCACGCGGCACGCCGCGAAATTCCTTAAATCGGAGATTCCGGTGGTGCTGGCGGGCGACTACAACGTCGCACCTGCCGAGCTCGATATTTATCCGACGCGGTCATGGGACAACGATGCCTTGATCCAGCCGAAGAGCCGCGCCGCATTCAGATCGCTGGTGGCGCAAGGCTGGCTTGATGCGATCCGCGATCTCCATCCGTCAAACCCGATGTACACGTTCTGGGATTACAAGCGAAACCGCTGGCCGCGCGACGCCGGATTGAGGCTCGATCATCTGCTCCTGAGCCCGGCCGTTGCGCCGCGCCTGATCAAGGCCGGCGTCGACCGCAAGGTACGAGGCGAGGAAGGCGCCAGCGACCACGCGCCGGCGTGGATCGTGCTGCGTTAGCCCTTGCCTCTTATCATTGCGGGGAGCAAAGCGACGAACAATCGTACACGCTGTCATTCGGGGATGGTCCGAAGGACCAGACCTCAGATGTGCAATTGCACATCGGGGAATCTTGAGATTCCGGGTTCGCATCGTTGATGCGCCCCGGAATCACGCCTTGCTTCGGCGGACTTCGCCTGCTCTTCGATCTCGGCCACTAGCGACGCTCGCCACACAGTTGGATTTCCGGAATAACCCTCCAACCGGACATGCTGAGTACATGCCAGAATTGAGGAAAATGACCCCAACTCAGACATCAGGCAAACCATCTGCCCCGACGTGTCTATCGGTGGACGCCCAGAATTTGATTACCTGGCTCGCTGCGTCGTGCTGGCTTCACGGTCTTCACCGAAATCGATCATGCTGCCGCCGCCAAGAAATTCGGCCTCGACATGCGGCCGCGTACGCTCATCCTGTACGGCAATCCGAAGGTTGGAACGCCTGCCGTGGTCAAGGCGCCACTATTGGCGATCGATTTGCCGCCCAAGGCGCTGGTCTGGGAGGACGATCAAGGCAAGGTCTGGCTGTCATATAATTCTGCCGACTATCTCTTCACCACAATCTACAAGCGGCACGGTGCGGAGGTCCCTCCAGCGACCGCGCCAATCGCAAAAGTCCTGGACGAAATAAGCGATCAAGCGACGAAGTAGGCAACTCGGCCGATCGCAGCCTGAAGAATGGAAAGCCTCGCAAAACCATCCCCGTGGAGCATCCGCCCAAATTCGAGCTGATGATCGACCTCACGGCCACCATGGCTCTCGGCTTCGAGGTGCCAACAGCCTGCTCGTCCGCGCCAAAGATTCTATTTGCTGCGGTGCATGAGTCTGCTGTGGCGCTTTTCGGACCTGGCGCGATGTCCGGCTTGAGTCCGAAATGCGCGCCAAAGCGGAAGTCCGCCAGCACGCATGGGTTTATAAGTTCACGCCCCGGTCAGACTGCCGTTAGCGCGGGCTGCCTTTGAGTTGAATCGGCGCGCTATCCCTTATTTGTCGGCTGCATTTCGGGTCATACTCTCAAGGACGAGGGCCCCCGGCCCGGCTTCCCGGAGACAAGACCTTTGGATTTCATTTTCGTGCTCGCGGTCGGGCTCGTCGCCGGCACCATCAGTGGCATCGTCGGCACCGGCTCCTCGATCATGCTGATGCCGGTATTGGTCTATCAATACGGGCCGAAGCAGGCGGTGCCGATCATGGCGGTCGCGGCCGTGATGGCCAACCTGTCGCGCATCCTCGCGTGGTGGCGCGAGGTCGACTGGCGCGCCTGCGCCGCCTATTCCATGACAGGAATTCCAGCCGCGGCACTCGGCGCGCGCACGCTGCTGGCGCTGCCGTCGCGCACCGTGGATATCGCAATCGGCCTGTTTCTGATCGCGATGGTGCCGGTGCGGCACTGGCTCGCCCGCCACGATCTGAAAATCAAGCTGTGGCACCTTGCGATCGGCGGCGCCGTGATCGGTTACCTCACCGGCATTGTGGTTTCGACCGGACCCTTGAGCGTGCCGCTGTTTCTGTTTTACGGCTTGAGCAAGGGCGCATTTCTCGCCACCGAAGCCGCAAGCTCGCTCGGCCTGTATTTGAGCAAATCGGTAACCTTCGAGCGGTTCGGCGCGCTGACGGGCGATATCGCGCTCAAGGGCCTGATCGCCGGCTCATCGCTGATGTCCGGCGCCTTCATCGCCAAGCGTCTTGTACTGCGGCTCGAACCGGACGTCTTTCGGCTCGTGATGGATGGTATCATGCTCGCGGCCGGCGTTTCCATGCTATGGACGGCGGCGCAAGCACCTTAAACAGCGACTCACTCCCCCATGGCCAAGAACGCACTTTCCTTCGTCTGCCAGAACTGCGGCGCCGCGCATGGCCGTTGGCAGGGCAAGTGCGAATCCTGCGACGAGTGGAACACGCTGGTCGAAGAGGACACCGGCGCAACCACGATGCCGGCCTCGATCCGCTCCAGACGCAAGGGCCGTAAGTTCGCACTGGAAACATTGACCGGCAAGAGCCACGAGGCGCCCCGCCTGCCTTCCGGGATGGCCGAGCTTGATCGCGTCACCGGCGGCGGTTTTGTCAGGGGCTCGGTGCTGTTGGTCGGCGGCGACCCCGGCATCGGCAAGTCGACGCTGCTGACGCAGGCCACCAGTCTCCTGGCAAGGGCCGGCCATCGCGCGGTCTACATTTCAGGCGAGGAGGCGGTGGCGCAGGTACGGCTGCGCGC
>VAZH01000549.1 GCA_005884465.1 Alphaproteobacteria bacterium
CAAATGTCCCGCACATGGCTCTCGAGAAGGTAGTCTCCGCGGGCCGCGTGAAGTCGTTGGACGCATTGCGGGTCCGTCCTGATGGCCCGTTACAGGTTCCGTACCGACGACATAAAGCGCAAACAGCGTGTTGATCTGCATCAAGTTCTGGTGCGCGTTTGCGGCAACCCGCCCTCGCCTATTTGATGACATGAGACCCGATTCCGGCTCGACAGCAATCCTGGAAACGCTCTAAAAAGGCCCGAGCCGCTCCAGCCCCGGCTTCAGTTTCAGGTTTTTGCGATGGATTACAGCAGGTTCTTCACGACCGCCCTCAACCGCCTGCATGATGAGCGGCGCTACCGGGTTTTCGCCGACCTCGAGCGGATCGCGGGCCGGTTCCCGCATGCGGTGTGGCATTCCCCGAAGGGGCCGCGCAACGTCGTGATCTGGTGCTCCAACGACTACCTCGGGATGGGACAGCACCCCAAGGTGGTCGGCGCCATGGTCGAGACGGCGACCCGGGTCGGCACCGGCGCCGGCGGCACCCGCAACATCGCGGGCACCCATCACCCCCTGGTGCAGCTCGAGCAGGAATTGGCCGATCTGCACGGCAAGCAAGCGGCGCTATTGTTCACCTCGGGCTACGTCTCGAACCAGACCGGCATTGCGACCATCGGCAAACTCGTTCCGAATTGCCTGCTCCTGTCGGACGCGCTCAACCACAATTCGATGATCGAAGGCATCCGCCAGTCCGGCTGCGAGCGTCAGATTTTTCGCCACAGCGACATGGCGCATCTCGAAGAATTGCTGCGCGCCGCCGGCCCCGACCGGCCAAAACTGATCGCCTGCGAAAGTCTGTATTCGATGGATGGCGATCTCGCGCCGCTTTCGAAGATCTGCGATCTCGCCGAGCGTTATGGCGCCATGACCTATGTCGACGAGGTTCACGCGGTGGGCATGTATGGTCCACGCGGCGGCGGCATTGCCGAGCGCGACGGCGTCATGCACCGCATCGATGTTCTGGAAGGCACGCTCGCCAAGGCGTTCGGCTGCCTCGGCGGCTATATCGCCGCAAATTCCGACATCATCGATGCCGTTCGTTCCTATGCCCCCGGCTTCATCTTCACGACCTCGCTGCCGCCCGCGATCTGCTCTGCTGCGACCGCTGCGATCCGGCACCTCAAAACCTCGAGCTGGGAGCGCGAACGCCACCAGGATCGCGCCGCCCGGGTCAAGGCGATCCTGACTGCCGCCGGGCTGCCGGTGATGTCGAGCGACACCCATATCGTGCCGCTGTTCGTCGGCAACCCCGAAAAATGCAAGCGGGCCTCAGACATCCTGCTGGAAGAACACAACATCTACATCCAGCCGATCAACTATCCGACCGTCGCCAAGGGCACCGAGCGGCTGCGGATCACGCCTTCGCCCTACCACGATGACGGATTGATCGATCAGCTTGCCGAAGCGCTGTTGCAGGTCTGGGAGCGCCTCGGTCTGCCGCTTCACGAGAAATCCCTGGCGGCCGAATAGCGTCACCCCGCCCTGGCGGAGAAAGCCGACCATTTGGGATCGCCGACATAGCGATGCTTTGCCGGTTTAATCCGGGTATACTGCTCCCGGCGACAGGTGTGGCTTGCGGAGCGTGGGTCGACGCGCGCGCCAAAATGGTCAAGGGAGTAAGCAGCGATGCTGCACGACTGGGGCGTGATCGCAGCCGCATTCGGCTACATCGGGTTCCTGTTTCTGGTTGCGAGCTATGGCGACCGCCTGTCGCCGACCCAGCGCGGCCGGGCCAGCGCGCTGATCTATCCGCTGTCGCTGGCGATCTATTGCACGTCCTGGACGTTTTTCGGCTCGGTCGGATTCGCCTCCCGCA
>VAZH01000108.1 GCA_005884465.1 Alphaproteobacteria bacterium
GGAACGGCAACGCCTGCTGACCGGTGCGCTGGTGTCGGTGCGCAAGCCGACCATCGCGGCGTTGCCGGGCCCCGCGATCGGCGCCGGACTGGCGATCGCCATGGCGTGCGACATCCGCATCGCGGCGGAATCGGCATTCGTTTCGACAGGCTATCTGCGGGTGGGTTTGAGCGGCGACTATGGCATCGCCTGGCTGTTGACGCGGCTGGTCGGGACAGCGCGGGCGCGGGAATTGATGTTTACCGCCGACAAGGTCGATGCGAAAAGATGTGAGGCGATCGGCCTCGTCAACCGCGTAGTCCCGGACGCTAGTCTGCAGGACGAAGCCTTTGCACTCGCGAAGGCGATGGCGGAAGGGCCGACGATCGCGTTGCGTTACATGAAGGACAATCTCGACGAAGCCTTGCTGTTCGATTTTGCAACGGCGCGCGACCATGAGGCGGAGCGCCTGATCCGCGCCACGATGACCGCGGATCACCGCGAGGCAGTCCAGGCTTTTATTGAGAAGCGGAAAGCGGTGTTCAAGGGAAATTAGCAGCGGATGCTGCTGCAGGCCTTCAAGCCGCCGCCTGATGCGCGATCTGTTCGGCCGCCAGCCGCCAGCTGGCGCACGGGATTTCCTGCGGCGCGACGTCGATATGCTTTTCGAAGCGCACCAGCTTCCAGTCGCCGGGGCTCGGCATGAAGGCAAAACCGGACTTGCGGGCAAGGCCGATCATGGCGGCGTTGGAGCGCAAGGTATCGCCGAACAGACGCTTGGCACCGAATGCGGCCGCACGGCATTCCAGATTCTTCAGCAACGCCGCACCGATGCCCTGGCCCTGCCAGCGGTCGTCGATCGACAGGCCGAACTCGAAGCTTCCGATGTCAGCGTCGAAGGCGTAGCGGGCTTCGCCAACGAGCGTTTCAATGCCGTCGACCAACATGGTCGCTACCACGCTGAAGCGATCACCCTCGCCGACATGGATGAAATGATCGAGTTCGGTTCGTGGCAACTCGCTCATGGCGCCAAGGAAGCGATTGTAGCGGGAGCGGACCGTGAGCGAGCGGAAGTAACCCTGCAAGCCCTCCGCGTCGCGCGGTTCGACAAAACGCACCGTCAGTGACCCCCCGCTGCGCAACCGCAGGATATCGGAGTGTTGCCGGAGGTCATTCAATCGAAGCGCAATCATCGGAAGGCTCACGTTGGCTCTGAAGAGACGCGGCCGGCGTCCCCCTGATGAGGCGACGTCGGCCTGGCTGCTCGTTAAGCCCGCCAAAACGGCTTTTCGGCCTCGAGAGCGACGTCGCTCCAGGAAAGTCCGACGTCGTGTAGATCGCGCTCGCTCAATTCGGCCAATAGGCGCCGCTCATGCTGACGCCGCCGCCAGATATGGATGGTTTCGCTGAGCTTCTCGAAAAGCCCGGAACCATGATGATTTATCATCGATTCATGTGTGAGAATGGACATCTTCATCTCCTAAAGCTAATCTGTTGCCGGTAATATCGGGCTTACCGAGGCATTCGACAAACGACACTTTGTACCGCTTCGCATGAAATAAACTCATGTAAATGGGGTGCGGAAAATGACCGCCAGGCTGCCATCGCTCAATGGATTGCGCGCGTTCGAGGCCGCCGCCCGGCATTTGAGCTTTACGCAGGCGGCTTCCGAGCTGAACGTCACGCAAACCGCGATCAGCCATCAGATCAAACGGCTCGAGCAGGAGCTGGGAATTCGCCTGTTCGTCCGGCAGAACCGTGCGCTGGCATTGACGCCGGAAGCCAAGGATTATCTGCCCGGCGTCCGCGCCGCGTTTAATGATCTGCGGCTCGCCACCGACCGGGTGCTGCGCAAAGACAACGACCATGTGCTGACGGTCTCCACACTGGCGTCGCTGGCCGCAAAATGGCTGCTGCCGCGACTGTCCGCGTTCCAGGAAGCGCATCCCGACATCGACGTCCACATCACCACCTCGGCCAGCCTTGTCGATTTCAAGAGCGGCGACGTCGATGCCGCGATCCGCTATGGCCGCGGCAATTGGCCGGGCCTGCGTGCCGCTTGGCTGATGGCCGATCAGCTGTTTCCGGTCTGCAGTCCTGCCTTGCTGACCGCCGACAAACCGCTGCGGCGCCCGGAGGATCTGGCGGACCACGTGCTGCTTCATACCAGCGGCGGGACAGAGGATGATTGGCGGCTGTGGCTGACTGCAGCCGGCCTGCCGACCCAGATCTCCAAGCATCCAGGCGTCACCTTCGACCTCAGCTTCATGACCGTGCAGGCCGCGATCGACGGCATCGGTGTTGCGATCGGCCGGACATCCTATGTCGAGGCCGACATCGCCAAGGGCCGTCTGGTCGTTCCGTTCAAGATCACTCTGCCGGCCGATGCCGGCTTCTATCTCGTCTCGCCCGAGGGCAAGACCGATACAGCCAAACTGTCCGCATTCCGGCAGTGGCTGATCGCTTCGGTTCAGGACAAGCCCGAAGAACTTCCTGCTGCAACGCGGCCCGCCCGGCGCGGCCGGTTTTGATTTCCATGCAAACAAGATAACAACACCGCATGGTCGATCTGACTCGTAAATTCGACGTGCTGGTGATCGGCGGCGGCAATGCCGCGCTGTGCGCCGCGATCAGCGCGCGCCGCGCCGGCGCGTTGGTTCTGGTGCTGGAAGGTGCGCCGAAATTCTATCGCGGTGGCAATACCCGCCACACCCGCAACATGCGCTGCGCCCACGATGCCGCAACCGACATTCTCACCGGACCCTATACCGAGCAGGAATTCTGGGAGGACCTGTTGCGCGTCACCGGCGGCCAGACCGACGAAGAACTCGCGCGCCTGATGATCAAGGAGTCAAAGGACATCCTGGGCTGGATCGTCGAACAGGGCGTGCGCTGGCAGCCGCCGCTGGGTGGCACGCTGAGCCTGGGGCGGACCAACTCGTTCTTCCTCGGCGGCGGCAGGGCCATGCTGAATGCGCTCTATCTCACCGCCGAGCAGCTCGGCGTCGAAATTCTCTACGACGCCGAGGTGCTCGATCTCCAGATCGACGACGGCATGTTTCTCTCCGCCGAACTGAAGCAGGGCGACAGCCGCGAGAACGTAAGCGCCTCGACGCTGGTCGCCGCCGCCGGCGGCTTTGAGGCCAACATCGAATGGCTGAAGGAATATTGGGGTGAGGCCGCGGATAATTTCCTGATCCGCGGCACGCCCTACAATCGCGGCTCGATCCTCAAGATGCTGCTCAACAAGGGCGTGCAGGAGGTCGGCGATCCCACGCAATGCCACGCGGTCGCGATCGACGCTCGCGCGCCGAAATTCGACGGTGGCATCATCACGCGGCACGACGCCGTAGTGTTCGGCGTCGTCGTCAACAAACACGCGATGCGTTTCTACGACGAAGGCGAAGACATCTGGCCGAAACGCTATGCGATCTGGGGCCGGCTGGTTGCGGCGCAGCCGGACCAGATCGCCTACATCATCTTCGACGCAAGCTCCCGCAACAGTTTCATGCCGACACTGTTCCCGCCGATCGAGGCCAGCTCAATCGCAGAGTTGGCCGCCAAATTCGAACTCGATCCGACCGTGCTGGAAAAGACCATCGCCGATTTCAATGCCGCGGTTAAGCCCGGCACTTTCGATCCCACCATCCTCGACGATTGCCACACCGAAGGCTTGGCGCCGCCCAAGAGCCATTGGGCGCGGCGGATCGAGACGCCGCCTTATTATGCCTATCCGGTGCGGCCCGGCATCACCTTCACTTATCTCGGCACCCGCGTGAACAGGCAGGCGCGCATGCTGATGAAAGACGGCAGGCTTGCCGCCAACATGTTCGCCGCCGGCGAGATCATGGCCGGCAATGTGCTGGGCAAGGGTTACGCGGCCGGCATCGGCATGACCATCGGCAGCGTGTTCGGCCGGATCGCGGGACGGGAAGCGGCGCAAAATGCACGGAACTAAGATCCTCGAGGAGGCCGACCGGCTGATGACGGTCTGCAATTCGTGCCGCTATTGCGAGGGCCTTTGCGCGGTTTTTCCGGCGATGGAAATGCGCCGTTCGTTTTCCGACGGCGACCTCAATTATCTCGCCAATCTCTGCCATGCTTGCGGCGCCTGTTATACCGACTGCCAGTTCTCGCCGCCGCATGAATTCAACGTCAATGTGCCGAAGACGTTTGCGATTGCCCGCGCCGAATCCTACGCCGCCTATGCCTGGCCGGGCATCTGTTCGGGCGTATTCGCGCGAAATGGCCTCGCCATCAGTCTGATCGCGGCTTTAAGCATTGCGGCGTTCATTTTCGGCTTTGCTGCCTTCAACGACCGGCAGGTTCTGTTCGGCGTGCACACCGGGCCGGGCGCGTTTTACAAATTGATGCCGCACAAGGCGATGGCGGCGCTGTTCGGCGCGGCGTTCCTCTACGCGATCCTGGCGTTGGTGATGGGCGTGCGCGCCTTCTGGCGCGATATCGGCGAGCCGATCGGCATGCTTGCCGACCCAGGCTCGCTTTGGCAAGCGATCAAGGACGCCAGCGGTTTGCGCTATCTGGATGGTGGCGGTGCCGGCTGCGTCAACGAGGACGAGCGGCCGAGCGACCTGCGCAAGATCTATCATCACTTCACGTTTTACGGCTTTCTGCTGTGTTTTGCCTCGACTGCCGTGGCGACGCTGTATCATTACCTCGCACGCGAGGCGCCCTATCCCTGGTGGGACCTGCCGGTGGTGCTGGGCACGCTGGGCGGCATCGGCCTCTTAATCGGACCTGTGGGCCTGCTGGCGGAAAGATGGAAACGTGATCCGGTGCTGGTCGACGAGAAGCGCACCGGCATGGATGTCGCGTTCATCCTCATGCTGTTCTTGACCAGCCTCACCGGCATCGCGCTTTTACTGTGGCGCGACACGCCCGCGATGGGGCCGTTGCTGGCGCTGCATCTCGGCGTGGTGTTTGCGCTGTTCATCACCATGCCCTACGGCAAGTTCGTGCACGGCATCTATCGCTACGCCGCGCTGGTGCGCTATGCGAGGGAGCGGCGGATGGTGGGGTACGGCGCGCAAAGCTCGTTTGATTAACTGTCGTCATTCCCCGATGTGCAATTGCACATCTGAGGATGCGCCTTCGGTCGGCAATTGCCGACCTGAGGCGACAGGCCCGGAATTCATACTCCCGATCGTGGTTATAGATTCCGGGTTCGCTCGCTTCGCTCGCGCCCCGGAATGACGATAAAATTACAAATCCACCACCACGTAATCGCTTTCCACCGATACTGCGATGGTTTCGGCGACGTACGGTGGGGCCGCCGGGCTGCTCCCGAGTCGGCATCAACGCCATCCTGTGCTAGGACAGCCGAAAATCGCCGCGGGGGGTTGAAATGGACAGGGTGAGGATTGCCGTTGTAGCAGCCATGATTGCGTTGTCCGGACCGGTATTCGCACAACAGCCTGCTGCGTCACCGCCGCATCCGGTAGATTTCTCCAAGGTCGAGATCAAGACTACCGATCTCGGCGACAACTGCTACATGCTGCAGGGCGAGGGCGGAAATATCACGGTGGCGGTGGGGAAAGACGGGATCATCATGGTGGATGGCCAATACGCGCCGCTGCATGACAAGATCAAGGCCGCTATCCAAGCCATCTCGAAGCAGCCGATCAAATATCTCATCAACACGCATTACCATGACGATCACACCGGCGGAAACGAGGCCTTCGCGAAGGACGGCGTCATCATCCTCTCGCAAATCAACGTCATGAACCGGCTCGCGGCGGGCACCACGAATGGACTGACCGGAGCCAAGACCCCACCGGCGTCACAGGCTGCGCTGCCGTCCGACACCTATATTAACTTTTCCAAGGTCAGGCTCAGCGGCCGCGTGGCCGATCTCAAGCACATCCCGAACGCGCATACCGACGGCGACACCTATGTCTGGTTCAAGACCGCCAACGTGTTGTCGACCGGCGATACCTTCACCAATGGCCTATATCCCAATATCGATTTCGCCAATGGCGGACACATCAACGGCATGATCGCCGCTACCGACGCCTATCTCAAGCTGGCGAACGCCAGGACCCGGATCGTTCCGGGCCATGGGCCGCTCGCCGACAGAGCGGCGCTGATGGAATACCGGACCATGCTGGTCACCGCGCGCGAGCGGATAACCAAACTCGTCAAGGAGGGGAAAAGCGAGGACGAGGTGGTGGCGGCAAAACCGTTCGCGGATCTTGACCCCAAATGGGCGCCCACGGAATTGGCGAGCAAGAATTTTATCCGCGTGGTCTATCACTCGCTCGCCGACAAAACCGAGGCCAAGCGGCCATCATTCAGAAGATTCTTCCGCAGGAGTTGAGAAGAGATGAAAGAGCTCGTTGCGATCGCCGACAAAATAGCGGCCAAACTGATCGAGCGGCGCCAGACCATCGCGGTCGCCGAATCCTCGACCGGCGGCCTGATTTCCGCAGCGCTGCTCGCGGTGCCCGGCGCCTCCGCCTATTTTCTCGGCTCGGCGGTGGTCTATACCCGCGATGCGCGGCGGATTCTCATGGACATCCCGGATGAGGCGATGAAAGGAATTCGTTCGGCTTCGGAAGTTTACGCGAAGCTGCTCGCGAGCCAGATCCGCGATCGCTTCTCCAGCGATTGGGGTCTGTCGGAGACCGGCGCGACCGGGCCGGCCGGCAACCGCTATGGCGACGCCGCCGGCCATTCCTGCATGGCGGTCGCAGGTCTGAAGCAGTCGGCGATTACGCTTGAGACCGGCAGCGCCGACCGGATCGCCAACATGCACGTGTTTGCGGCTACGGCGCTGGACCTTATGTTGCAGAAGCTGTCGCGCTAACTGCTCGTTATTGTCGTCCCTGCGAACGCAGGGACCCATCCGCCGCGGCGTTTGTTTTGAGAGATGCTGTCCGACGATTTTCGCGCGACCACGATTGGTTGTGGTTATGGGTCCCCGCGTTCGCCGGGACGACGTCGTGGATTATTTCTCACCTCTCGCGGAACGTGCGCATCAACTGATCGCTCAGCGGCTTGATCAGGTAGGACAGCATGGTGCGGTCCCCGGTTTGCACGAAGGCTTCGACCGGCATGCCGGGTATCAGCTTGACGTCGCCGAGGCGCGCGACTTCTGCCGGCGGCATCGAGACGCGGATCGTGTAATAGCTTTGCCCGGTGCGCTGGTCAGTGGTGACGTCTGGCGAAACGCGGATGACGACACCATTCAGTTCAGGCGTGGTGCGCTGGTTGAATGCCGACAGCCGCAGCAGCGTCTTCTGGCCGATCTGCAATTTATCGATATCCTGCGGATTGACCTTGGCCTCGACCTGGAGGTCGTCGGCCTGCGGCACGATCATCATGATGGCATCGCCAGCGGTGATCACCCCGCCCACGGTATGGACCGTGGACTGCAGCACCATGCCGTCCTGCGGCGCGCGGATGTCGACCCGCCGCAACTGATCTTCAGCCGTGACCTTGCGCTCGACGAACTCACCGATCTTGTCGTTGGTCTCGCGCAAATCCTTGGAGACCTCGCTGATCATATCCTTGTCGACCTGAATGATCTGCAGTTCGGTCTCGGTGATCTTGCCCTTGGCCTGCGCCTTCGATGCAATGTACTGCGCCCGCTCGCCGGCCAGCCGGGCCGCGTCGCGCTCCAGCACCGTCAGACGCGAAATCTGAACCAGGTGCTGTTCGTACAGCGAGCGAACGCCGACCAGTTCCTTCTCCACCAGCGCAATTTCCTTGTCTTTCGCCTTTTCCTGCGCGCTCAGGCCTGCGATCTCCTCGTTCAACTGCGTGACCCGTTCGCGCAATTGCGCCTTCTGTCCGGCCCTTCCATTGACACGAACCTCGAACAGTTTGGTTTCGCTCGCGATGACGGCCTTGACATCGGGGTCCTCGGCCCGCGAGAGCAGCATCTGAGGAAATACGATCTCGTCGAGGCCCCGCTGTTCGGCCTCTAACCGCGCGGCCCTCGCCCACAACCCGTCGAGGTTTTTGGTGACGATCGCGAGGCTCGCCTTGGTAACCGTGTCATCGAGCCGCACGACAATGTCGCCGGCCTTGACGACATCGCCATCCCGCACGCGCACCTCGCCGACCACGCCGCCGGTCGGATGCTGCACTTTTTTCACGTTGGATTCGACGACAACCGATCCCGGCGCGATCAACGCCCCCGAGATCTGCGCCGTCGATGCCCAGCCGCCCAGCCCACCGGCAAGAATGACGACCACCGCCAGGCCGATGATCAAATGCAGCCGTATCGACTGCAGCGATCCCTTCTTCTCGCTGCCGCTCATGATTTGGCAACGCCTCCATCGGATACGATCTTGATGGGACTGGGCGGCGCAACCCGCTGCAGCACCTGACCCAGAACGGTTTCCTTGGGGCCGAACGCCTGCATGCGGCCGTCCTTGAGGACAAGCAGGTGATCGACGGCCTCGATCCCGATCGGCCGGTGCGCCACGACCACCACGATGGCGCCACGCTCGCGCGCCGCGCGAACCGCCCGTGTCAGCGCCTCATCTCCCTCGGTATCGAGATTGGAGTTCGGCTCGTCAAGGACGATGAGGAACGGATTGCCGTAGAGCGCCCTCGCCAAGGCCACGCGCTGTGCCTGACCGGCTGAAAGCGCGGTGCCCTGCTCGCCGGTCTGGGTGTCGTAGCCATCGCGCATCTTGATGATCATCTCGTGGACGCCAGCCTCCTTCGCGGCCGCGATGATGGTGTCGGAGCCGGCGTTCGGATCGAAACGGCAAATATTCTGGGCCACGCTACCGGCGAACAGTTCGACATCCTGTGGCAGATAACCGACATAACGGCCGAGCACATCGGAGGACCACTGATCGAGCGCCGCGCCGTCGAGCCGCACTTTGCCGCGGAACGGCTGCCATACGCCGACCACCGCGCGCACCAGCGAGGACTTGCCCGATCCGCTTGGCCCTATGACTCCCAATCCGTTTCCGGCCTCAAGTGCGAACGTCACGTCCTGAACAATGACCCTCTGATCGCCCGGCGGCACGATGCTGACGCCCTCGACCGACAGGCGGCTCGACGGGCTCTGCAGCGACGTCTGCGCGGCTCGCGCGGGCAGCGATTCGAGCAGCCGGTTCAGGCGGTGCCAGCTCTGCCGCGCGGCAACGAAGCCCTTCCAATGCGCGATGGCCAGATCGACCGGCGCCAGCGCCCGCGCGGCCAGGATCGAACCCGCGATGATAATGCCCGCGGTCGCCTCCTGATGGATCACCAGATAGGCGCCGACGGCAAGCACCGCCGACTGCAGGCTCATGCGCATGACCTTGGCAATCGCGCCGAGACCCCCGGCGACATCGCTGGCGCGCTGATTGCCCGCCAGATAGTTCTCGTTGGCCTCGCTCCAGCGCTTGGTGAGGCGACCGGCCATTCCCATCGCCACCAGCACCTCGGCATTGCGCCGGCTGCTGGCGGCCAGATCATTGCGGCGCGCCGCCAGGCCCATCGCCTCCCGCGCCGGCGCGCGCGACATGAACTCGGTCACGAGGGTCAGGGTGACCAGAATGATGGCCCCTACCAGCGCCGTCATGCCGATCAGGACATGGAACGCGAAACAGATCGCCAGATAGAACGGCAGCCACGGCAAATCAAAGAACGCGCCCGGGCCCATGCTGCCGAGGAACGAACGAACATTGTCCAGATCGCGCAGCGGCTGAAGGCCCTCGTTGCGACCGCCGACCATCAGCGGCAGGCGCACAATGGTTTCGAACACCCGGTTGTTGAGGGCTTCGTCGAGCGAAGTTCCGATACGGCCCAGGATTCGTCCCCGGATCAGGTCGAGGAAGCCTTGGGCGATGTATAATCCGCCGGCGAGAACGACCAAACCGACAAGGGTCGGTACGCTCCGGCTTGGGAGCACCCGGTCGTAGATCTCCAGCATGAAGATCGACCCGGTCAGATAGAGCAGGTTGATCATGCAACTCATGGCGCCGACGCCAATAAACGCACTGCGGCAGGCGCGCAGCGCATCACCGAGTTCGGAACGCCGGACACCGGGAACGGCTGCCATCAATCCTGATCTCTTCGCGAAAGGTGGGCGCCCCCCTGATATACGAAGGTACGCGAGGTCTCATCTTACCGATTTTTATAGCTAGCGTCCATTGAAGTGACGTTAACCTAAACGCCTTCCGCGGCCGCCACCCTCGTCTGTATGCGGAAAATGGAACCAAGCCCGGCAGCGGCAGGACAGGCACCGCGGGCCTGCCATGGAACGCAGGCGAGCAAGCGTGGCACGGCCGGGAGGCGGTCGAACTGGAACAGGAACCGCCGCAGCGGCTAGTTTGCCGCCGCGGCG
>VAZH01000109.1:0-296 GCA_005884465.1 Alphaproteobacteria bacterium
TCTCCTGGCCAAGCTGGCGCCCGAGGTGCAGGGAACCGAACTGACCGAACCCTATGATGACGTGGCTGGCGGACTGAAGCGCTATGCGGAGGATCTCAATCGTCTCTCAAATGCATTGAGCAAGCGTCAGGCGATTGCCTTGACGATCGACCGATCCAGCAGCGAGATGCGGGACAACGTCAAAAGCATCAAGCAGCTGACCGAAGCGGCTCAAGACGAGGTCCACAGCACGGCGAAATCAACCGCGGACGAGAGCCGGCGCTGGACCCTCACCCTGTCGCTGGCGGGACTCTGTA
>VAZH01000109.1:327-10615 GCA_005884465.1 Alphaproteobacteria bacterium
CCGTGCCGGTGCGATACTTGAGCGGAGCCATGCGTCGACTTGCAGCCGGCGATGACGAGATCACCGTTCCCGGGGTCGAGCGCCGCGACGAGATCGGGCAAATGGCCGTGACGGTGCAAGTCTTCAAGGAAAACGCGCTGCGCATCAGAAGCCTCCAGGACGAGAAGGCGGCGAGCGAACAACGCACGGAAGCGGAAAAGCGCGCGGTGCTGCAGGCCCTCGCCGATACCTTCGAGCGGACCGTCAAATCGGTCGTTGCCTCGGCGACCGAAGGGGCGGAAACCATGAAATTGGAAGCTTCGAAGATGGTAACGGTCGCCGACCGCTCCAGCAAGGTTTCGGCCGACGTCACGACGGTATGCGACCGCACGTCGAAGAGCGTGCAAGCCGTCGCCGCCGCGGCGGAAGAACTCTCGGTCTCGCTCAATCAGGTTGGCTCGCATGCCGCACGTTCAGCGGCCGTCGCCAGCTCGGCGGTCGAACGCGCGGGCAAGGCCAATGCGGTCATGCAAGGTCTTGCCGGAGCCGCATCGAAGATCGGGGAGGTCGTCTCCCTGATCACGAACATCGCCTCGCAGACAAATCTCCTGGCATTGAATGCAACGATCGAGGCGGCGCGCGCCGGCGAGGCCGGGCGCGGTTTCAGCGTCGTTGCCTCCGAAGTAAAGTCGCTTGCCGAACAGACGGTACGGGCCACCGAGGAGATCCGGGGGCAAGTCGCTTCGATCCAGGATGCGACACGTCACGCAGTCGAGGAAATCAGCCAGATCGGCAAGGTGATCGAATCGGTAAATGAAAGCGCGACCGTGATCGCCGTTTCCGTCGAGGAGCAGGCGTCCGCAACCACCAGCATCAGCAGCAATGTCAATGAGGCGGCGACTGGCACGATCGAAGCTTCGGAAGGGATCATCGAGGTGCGCACCGCCACTGAGCAGACCGGCCGAGCTTCCGCCGAGCTGCTGATCGCCGCCGAGAAGCTGGTGTCGCAATGCGCGCTTCTCGACTCGTCGGCCGCGGGCTTCCTTGGCCAGGTTCGCGCTGCATAACCGGTGGCGCTTTTCTCGAGCCTTCTGGTGCTCTGCCAGAGCCGCCAAGAGCTTGGTTTCCCTTCCATGCCGCCATTGAAGAGTGGTTTTGTAAACCGAAGGTCGGGAGTCCAATCCTCTCAACCGACACCACGAAATCAAATGCTTTGAGTTCACGCACAGGGGTGTCCCCGCATTCCCCAGAAAATCTAAGTCCGTCCCGGCTGTTAGACCGGGACGGTGAGTGAGTTATAATGAAAGTGGTTGCGGGGATAGGATTTGAACCTATGACCTTCAGGTTATGAGCCTGCCTTCGGGCGGTTGCCGTGGCCAAACCGGGGAAATGGATGTTGGTCGACGGACTAATTTATGAACTCTATAAAAATTGCTGTCTCACAAGGTATGTTGCAGTTGCCGACCGAACATGGCTTCGCCCTTTCCTCCCTCCGGTATGGAGGCCGGGGACCAACCGAACCGCGCGTGAAGACGCTCAGCGAGTACTCGTTTCCCTTCGCCGGCAAGCCGGCCCGCCGGCTTGTCCTGCCGGCAGCTTCCTGGAGACTTTCTTCGGCGCCTCCATGTCGATATTCGGTTCGGGTGGTCGACCCGCTGACAAATATTGACGCCTCTCGACCGTCTGCGGGCTGCGCAGTACCGTTTGGTTGCCGGACCTATGGGGCACGGGAGCGGCTCTTTTTTCCCTTTCGGACGCGGTCCGTGTAGCGGGGGGCAACGCTGCCGCTTTTGAGTGCGGCGCTCAGCTGTCGTTTAATGAACGGCGGCCTCTGGGGCCCGCCGACACCGGGAAAAGGCAGAATCAAAACCCGGCGTTATTTCTCACATTCCAAGCGGTGGCGCGACACTCGTTAACGGCGGGAACCTCCGAGCAGACCCGTGACGTTTCGCGCATCCGCAAGAGAGTGCGGCGCGACTAGTTTAGACGTTCTCACTGTTCTTCGAAGTTCCAGCAGGATGATCTTTCGCCCCTGGCGAGGTTTGTCGACGGTCGAGGCGCTGACGAGTTTGCTCTGCCGAGCTAGGGTAGCCGCGGGCGCCTCATTTTGATCGTTCTGCGACGAGACCGTCGCACGAGGAAAGGGCCTCCATTTGGTAAATGCCGTTTAGGTGTCCATTCCTAATCTGCGAGCTTGCACCACCCAAGAAGCCCCTGCGCTACAGGCTCTTTTACAGGAATTCCCTACGCAAGTTATCAGTGAAAATATTTTGGAAAACAGCGAATGTTTTCCGGATAATAGCGAATTTAATCTGCAAACAGTAAGCGTCCATTTCTCGCACAGTTGTCTCTTTAAGGTTCGGACGCGATCTGTTCTCGCCGACGAATTTTGAGAGATTTACGTGATGGTGATGTCGATTTCGCCGAGCCCGTCGATGCCGCCGGTGACCCTGTCACCGACGACGATGGGGCCGACACCGGCCGGCGTACCCGTCATGATGAGGTCGCCGGGCGCCAACGTCATCGATTGCGATATGCACGAGATGATTTCGGGCACACCCCAGATAAGCTCGGACAAATCCGAATCCTGTTTTACCGCGCCGTTCACCGCCAACCAAATCCGACCATTTCCGGGATGGCCGATTTGCGCAACCGTCTGTAGCGGTGCGCAGGGAGCCGACAGGTCGAAACCTTTCCCCCAGTCCCAGGGTCGCCCTTGCTCTCGCGCGGCGAGCTGAAGATCGCGGCGGGTCAGGTCTATGCCGACGGCATAACCATAGACGTGGTTAAGCGCGCGTTCGATTGGAATGTCCCAGCCGCCGACCCCTATCGCGACCACAAGCTCGATTTCGTAATGGAAGTTTTTGGTTTGCGGCGGATAAGGCACGCTAACGCCGCTGTCGAGGACTGTGTCGGAAGGCTTGAGAAAGAAGAACGGTGGCTCGCGATCGGGATCACGCCCCATCTCGCGCGCGTGCGCCGCGTAATTGCGCCCCACACAAAATATGCGACGCACGGGAAACCGCGCGTCGATCCCTTTGACAGCGACCGAGGGAATCGAAGGCGGTGGTATTACAAACTTTGTATGGCTGCATGTGTCAGACATTCCCGCGATCCTCTCGGAAAAGATGTAGCGCTTCTTGAATTGGGCGATCGGAGAAGGAGAAGAGCACACTGTCCTCGACCGCCTCATGTCTCACTTTTTGCCAGCTCGGCACGACGAAGAGATCGCGTTTCTTCCAGTCGACGATGAAGTCGTCCCCGATATGGGTGCGACCGCAACCCTCGATCGCAGCAAATACGGTCGCGTCTGTTGAACGGTAGGAACTGGTAGAGAAGCCCTTCGGCAAGAGCTGCACGAATGTGCCCATGGTCGCCATGGCATGATTGCCGGTAATCGGATTCGTGTAGCGCATCTTCAGTCCGTGGCAGGGATCCCAGGCGTTGGCACGGCGCAGTCGCTCCAGCGCATCACGCGTACGCGCGTAGGGATAGTTGAACACCGGGGAAGAGGCGCCTCCAGACTTGTGATCGAGCGGCAGCAGGTTGGCGCCATAGCGAGCGTCGCTGTCGCCAACCGGGCGGAAAATCGGCTGCTCATCTTGGTCGAGATGCTCGGCGAACGAAGCGTCGAGAAACTGCACCACGGGAATGTCGAGACCATCCAACCAAAAGATTGGCTTGTCGCTAGGATTTCCATGATCGTGCCAGGCCCAGGGCGGCGTGATAATGAAATCGCCCTCGTTCATGATGGTCCGCTCGCCATTGACCGCGGTGTACGCTCCGGCACCCTCCAACACGAAGCGCAGCGCGCTCTGTGTATGCCGATGCGCAGGCGCGACCTCACCCGGCAGCACAAGCTGCACACCGGCGTAGAGATCGGTGGTGATCTTCGATTGGCCGCGAAGCCCGGGATTTTCAAGTACAAGAACACGACGTTCGGCTTCCTTTGCCGTAATCAAAGTCCCCGCCTCCAGCATCGCAGAGCGAATGTCGCTGAAGTGCCAGCTTGCCGGCTGGCACTGACTGCGCGGTTCCGGCGTGACGAGATCAGCAAGCGAAAGCCACAGCGGCGTCAGGTTCTGTCGGCTGATCCTGTCGTAGAAGGCCTGACGCTCCGGCGTGTCTACCGTCGACTGCGCGATGGGAATAGCCTGCATGACGTCTCCTCCCGCCAAATCATCCCTAACCATTCGCCGATCCAATCACGGCGCTGCCGTTTCGTGGTTGAAGGCGAAGTCTGCCGGTGGCACCGGCCCCCAGACATAAAAAGCGTCGTCAGCGGCATGATCGCCCGCCTGCCAATCGTGATTGACCGGGATGTAGTCGATATCGGAGGAATACTCTGAATAACTGCCCCAGGGGTCGCGGACGTAGTGAAAATAGTTTGATCCCAGCACGTGCCTACCGAGACCCCAACCGGCCGAAAATCCTTTGTCGGCCATCTGCATCGCTCCCAGCCCGATCTGATGAATTGATTCAACGTCCCAACTCAGATGATGCAATCCTGGACCATCGGATTTCGCCAGTGCAATGAGATGGTGGTCGCTGCCATGAATGCCGTGCATGAAGGCGATCCCGTCGCCGGACCGGTCTGATAGCCTCAAGCCGAGCACCGAGGTATAAAAATGTATGGCGCGCGAGACATCGGATGCGAAAATCAGGATGTGAGCCAAACGTCGCGGCCTGACGGGCGAAACCGCCGATCGGTTCGGTGCATTTTGCGCTCCAACGCGCCCTTGTTCATTGATGCAGACCGGTTTCTCGTTCGGAGAGGTCTTTTCCGCGACACGAACTTCGATGAGCAGTCCGTCCGGATCCTTGAACCATATTCCGTTGGACTCGAAGCCCGGCGGGGAGTCAATCTGGCGAACATTGCAAGACTGCAGCTTTTCGCGAAACCTCGGAAGGTCATCGGCGAATGCGCCAAAGGACAAATAGGACAGTTTCTTCTGCGGACCTTCGCTGAGAGTGCCCCAGCGGTGCGCGGCGCCATACGTCATGAGGGACAGAGCATTGCCCTCGGCTCGAACATCGAGGCCGAACGACGAATAGAACCGCTCGGCGTCCTTCAGGGAAGGCACCACCAGATTGAAGTGGTCGATCGAATGAACCCCAAGCTCGCCGGGTCGTCGCGTCGGCCCGATATGGCTTTTTATCTGAGTCATGCACGTCTTCCTCTATCTGGAATCATTGCGGTTTGACTTCATCCATGATGGGATTTCGCAGAATGCCGATGCCTTCGATTTCGACTTCGCAGATATCGCCCGGCTTCATCCATAGTGGCGGCTTGCGGGCCAGTCCCACGCCGGAAGGTGTTCCGGTGACAAGCAGATCGCCGGGCGCTAACGTGATGGCTTCGCTGATAATCTCGATCTGAGATGCAACGTCGAACACCATCGATGCGATCAATGCACTTTGAACAATCGTGCCGTTCAGCCGGGTTTCGAGTTTCAATCCCTTGCAGCCGTCAGGCAGTTCGTCCGCGGTCACGAAGACCGGCCCGAACGCGCCGGTACCGTCGAAGTTTTTCCCGACTGTCCATTGCGGCGTCTTGAACTGGTAGTCGCGGATCGATGCGTCATTGAAAATCGAATAGCCGGCGACGTGATCGAGTGCATCCGCCCTCTTGATATGCCGTCCGCCGCGGCCGATGACGGCGACGAGTTCACCCTCGTAGTCGAGCTGGTCCGAGACGTTTGGACGAACGATGGGAGCACCGTCACCGACAAGGCTGGAGTTCAGGCGCGTGAACAGGGTCGGATAGTCAGGTTGTACGAAGCCGCTTTCGCTGGTGTGATCGAGATAGTTCAGTCCGACGCAAATGATTTTTTCGGGGTTCGGAATCGGCGGAAGACGGAGCACGGACGACATATCGATCGCGTCACCGGAGAGCAATTGGTCGTAACCCGCGGCAAGCCCAGCCGGACCCGATCGGATCAGGTTATGAAGATCCCCCGGATAGCGGGGATCTTCCGAGTATCGCCCGACAAATTTCGCTCCGCCGGCATCGACCGCGAGGCCACGGCGTCCGTTCCAGATAATTGAGGCAAATCGCATTTAGTTCGTCTCCTGTCGCTTTCTGGAATTTCCGTCATGAATTCCGACTAAGCACGCGTTGGGTTGGAAACAGCCGGACATTCCAATGCCGCGCCGCCTCGCCCCAGATTCCCCTGGGCATGAACAGCATGATGAGGATTGCGATCATGCCGAGAACAACCAGATAAAGGCTGCCAAACTGCGAGAGATAGGAGATCAGGCCCCACAGCGTCAGCACGCCGATCATCGGACCTTCAATGGTGCGGACGCCGCCGATCACAACGATGAAAATTACGTAAGCCGTCCAATCGGTGACGCTGAAGGCGGCATCGGGCGAAATTCGCGCCTTCTGCAGATAAACCAGCGCGCCGACCATACCGGTAGCGAATGCCACCACCACCCAGAGAAAATAACGGATGCGGCCGGTGCGCACGCCGACGCTGCGCGCCGCAAGCGCGTTGTCGCGGCTCGCCGCCAGCGCAAGGCCCATCCGTGAGCGCACGAAAACATAGATGCTCAACGTCACCAACACGACGAGCAGCAACGCCAGCCAGTAAATCAGTATGTCGCGCGCCGCCCCGGCCCGAAGGCCGAATAACGCCTGTACGGCTTTCAGCCCGGTCATTTGCGACAATTCCGACGGCGAGATCGACATCCCGGTACCCCCGCCGAGCGATTTGAACTGCGCGCAGATCAGCCGCAGCGCTTCCGCCGCCACCCAACTACCGATCGCGAAGTAAGGTCCCTCCAATCGGAACAGCAGCGGCCCGAGGACAGCGGCGGCGACGGCCGCGACCGCGCCGGCGAGCAAAATCGCGACAACGGGATCGATCCCGACCACCACGACGCCAGCGAACAGCGCATAGGCCCCGAGCCCGACAAACGCCTGCTGCCCCACCGAGACTAGTCCGCCCCAGCCGGCCAGCACGTTCCATAATTGCGCCAGCGCCAGCATCGTGAACACGAAAATCAGATCCTGAATCAGATTGCGCGAGGCGATCATGGGCAATAGCGCCAGCGCCACCACGACGGCGAGACCTGCGATGGCGGCCGCGCGCGACAGCCGTGTTCCCACGCGGATCTGCCACACGGGCGCCAACGCCTTTTCGCTCTCGCAACTCGCTGTCATGGGTACGCTGTCGACGGTCATGGTCGCCTCGAGGGGAACAGTCCGCGCGGTCGCACCATCAGCACCGCGAGGAACGTGAGATGGCCGGCAAGAATCTGCCATTCTGGATTGATTCGCGCGCCGATGGTCTGCGCCAGCCCGAGCACGATACCACCCGCCAGCGTGCCCCACAGGCTGCCCAGCCCGCCGATAATCACTGCTTCGAACGCGTAGAGCAGCCTCGCCGGGCCGATCGAGGGATCGAAATTGGCGCGGATGCCGAAAGTGATCGCCGCAATCACCGATACCGCGACCGAAAGGCCGACCGCGATAGCGTAGACACTGCGTTCGTTGATACCCATCAGCTGCGCGATCGGCGGACTGTCGGCGGTGGCGCGAAATGCCCTGCCGAGCGAGGTGCGATAGAAAATCAATTGCAGCAGCGCGACCGCGGCGACCGCCGTCAGCAGCGCGGCGAGCGGCGCAAGGCCGATGCTCAATCCAGGCACGAGCGTCACCGACGAGGATTCGAACGCGCCGGCCTGCAGCCGGCGGCTGTCGGCGCCGTAGCCGAGCAAGAGTCCGTTCTGGATAACGATGGAGAGCCCGAACGTCACCAGGAGCGGCGGCAAGATGTCGTCGCCGAGCACGCGCTCAAGCACCAGCCGTTGCAGCGCGAAGCCGGCGGCAAACATCACCACGACAACTAACAGCGACGCCGCCACCAGCGGAACGCCAAGGGCAGTGGTGACGGAGAGCACCAGATAAGCCGCCAGCAAGATCAGATCACCATGGGCGAGATTGACCAGGCGCATGATCCCGAAGATCAGCGACAACCCAAGCGCAAACAGTGCATAGACGCCACCGAGCAGCACGCCTTCGATGATGGTGTCGAACCCGTTCATAACCGCCTCACGTTCCGAAGTACGCGGCGCGGATCGCATCCTGATCCGTATCCGCCGGGCGGCCGGCCAGCGTCACGCGGCCCTCCTGAAGGCAATAAAAGCGATCGGTTGAGCGCAAGGCGCGGGCAATATCCTGCTCGACCACCACGATCGCGGTACCGTTGCCGCGGATCCGTGGCAACATTCGGTAAATGTCTTCCACCACGATCGGCGCCAGCCCGAGGCTGATCTCGTCACACAGCAACACCGATGGATTCGACATCAGTCCGCGGCCGATCGCGACCATCTGCTGCTGGCCGCCCGACAGCACCGTGACTGCGCTGCGCCGCCGCTCCTGCAACACCGGAAACATCCGGTAGACGGCTTGCAGATCCCACGGCGAGGTGCGCTCGCCGCCATAAGCGCCGATCAGAAGATTCTCCTCGACGGTCAACGAGAGAAACAGCTGCCGGCCTTCCGGCACCAGCGCCAGCCCGAACCGGACGATGTTCGCCGCCGGGCTGTCGCCGATGTCGCGGCCTGCGAACCGGATCGCATCGGGCCGGTTGCGCACCAGCCCGGCCAACGACTTCAACAGCGTCGATTTGCCCGCACCATTCGCACCTATCACGGCCACCGCTTCGCCCTGTTGCAGTTCGAAGTCGATACCAAACAGCGCCTGGAAGTCGCCGTAGAACGCATCGAGCGCTGAGACACTGAGCAGCGAGGTCATGCCGGCACACCCATGTAGATGGTCTGCACTTCGTTCGAGCGCATCACGTCCGCGGGAGCGCCTTGCGCCACCACTCGCCCGAAATCCAGCACAATCAGGCGCTGCACCACCGCAAGCAGCGCATGCACCACGTGCTCAATCCAGATAATGCCGATGCCTTCGGCGTGGATGGTGCGAATGGTCGCGATCAGTTCATGGCATTCGGCGTCGGTGAGCCCGCCGGCAATTTCATCGAGCAACAGCGTGCGCGGACAGGTGGCGAGCGCCCGCGCCAGCTCCAACCGCTTACGGTCGAGCAGCGGCAGGCTTCCCGCCAGCCGGTTGGCTTTTGCTTCAAGTCCGGTGAGTGCCAGCGTCCGGCCGCAGAGCGGTATTGCTTCGGCCTCCGAAAGGCCGCCGCCGAACAGCGCCGCGACCGAGAGATTTTCGAACACCGAGAGATGTTCGAACGGTAACGGAATCTGGAACGAGCGGCCGATGCCGGCACGACACCGTGCTTCCGCCGACAGGTGTGTGATGTCGTTGCCGTCGAGAATGATGCGGCCGGAATCCGGTCGCACCATCCCGGTGATGAGGTTGAACAGGCTGGACTTGCCGGCGCCGTTCGGACCGATGACGCCGAGCGCTTCGGCGGGCGACAAGGTCAGGTCGATGTCGCTGGCAACGACGATCGCCCCGAACGCCTTCGATATGGCTTTGAGTTCAAGCATCGTTCTCGCCCGATACCGTTGAGAATCAGCTCAAGGCTTGCATGTCACCGCCAAGCGGAATCTGCGGCGCCTGTTTGTTCTCGGTAATCACCATGTTGTATTTGTCGTCGGTCAATCTCCACTGGCCGCCCACAAGCGGCGTCTTTGCGATGTTCCTTGCGGCGAACGACGGCACCTTGTCGGAGCCGAAGGCAACAAGACCAACGACGGTATCAAGCTTGGTCGCGCCGATGGCCTTGGCCAGCGCGGCGCTGTCCGTCGGGTCGCTCGATCGTTTCATGGCATCGACCGCAACTTCAAACAGCGAATGGACGAAACCAATTGGCTGGGTCCATTGCCTGCCGGATGCTTGCTCGTAGCCTTTGGCGAGGTCGGCAGCGCTGACGCCGCTCAGGCTCGATTTGTAAGGATGGCTGGGCGTCCACCACACCTCGGTCGAAATGTTGTTGCCGCTCTTGCCGAGCGCCTGAACAGTTGTCGGAAACAGCAGGGCCTTGGCGACGGACACCACCTTTGGTCTGAAGCCTTTCTGGCGCGATTGATTCCAGAACGTTGTAAAGTCCGGAGGAATGACCACGCCGGTGACGACCTCCGCTTCCGCGCTTCGAAACGCGGAGATTTGTGAGCTGAAATCGTCGGTCAGATTCTGGAAACGGCCCGGATCGGTCAGCTTGAAGCCCTGCTTGGCGAGCACCGGTGGAAAGCCGATGGTCGTGTCGCCCCAGGCATTGCCGTCGGCGTCATTCGGAAACAGGGCGCCCACCGATTTGTTGGTCGCGACCTGACTCCACATGTCCGTGAAGACGCCGATGACATCTTCGAGGCCCCAGAAGTA
>VAZH01000110.1 GCA_005884465.1 Alphaproteobacteria bacterium
TCTTGATCGGCTTGGCGGCGTGAACCGACGGACCGAACAACGTCATCGCACTGGTCGCGGCAACCCCGCCGGCCAGGCCGCGCAGAATGTGGCGGCGATCGTAACCTGAATTCTTGTTGCTCATATTGCCGTTCATGTTTCCCTCCTCCAATACAGGCCGGTTCGTTCCCGGGGTCTGGTCAATTGACCAATTAACTTTCC
>VAZH01000553.1 GCA_005884465.1 Alphaproteobacteria bacterium
CGAGAAGGCAGCCGGTTTCGATCGCAACACTGCTTTGGTTGAACAGCTGCATACCGCCTGGTCCACCTGCGGTCGCATGCGTGAGCACGGCGTAGGCGGCAAAGATCGCCGCGAACATTATGATGTCGCTCAAGAGGAAGACCCAGAAGCCGTAGCCAACCACGATCCGTTTTGCAGCGGGACCGGCCTCGGTTGCACTCGGCCGCGCCTCGTAACGAACCTCATCATCAACTGCAACAGCGATATTCATACTGCAATCTCCGCCTGGTTCGCCTGCTCGAAACGCGCAATCTGATCGGCCGGGATTTTGATTTCCTCTTCATTGCGAAACGCGAAGGCAAGCATGGTCAGAAAGATTCCGATTGCCCCCGCACCGGCCATCCACCAGATGTGCCAGATCATCGCAAAGCCGCTAACGACTGCAAAAAATGCCGTGATAAAGCCGGCCGCGCTGTTCCTCGGCATCTCGATCGGCTCGAATTTGCTCTCTTTCGGCGGCTGGGCTTGCGTGCGCTCGCGCTGCTTCTTGTTCCAAAGAGCGTCGAGGCCCGTGACCTGCGGAAGCACGGCGAAATTCCAGGCTGGCGGCGGCGAAGCGGTCGCCCATTCAAGCGTGCGGCCGTTCCATGGGTCCGCGGTCACCTTCAGTTGTTCGCGGTCGCGGATCGAGACCACAAGCTGGATGACCTGGCAGACAATCCCCGCGAGAATGACGACGACGCCGCCCGCCGCAACCACCAACCATGGTTGCCAGCTGACAACGTCGTAATGCTGCATGCGGCGGGTCATGCCCATAAGACCCAGCGCGTAAAGCGGCATGAAAGCGATATAGAAGCCGATCAGCCAGCACCAGAACGAAGCTCTGCCCCAGCGTTCGTCGAGCTTGAAGCCGAATGCCTTCGGGAACCAGTAGTTGTAACCCGCCATCAAGCCGAACACCGTGCCACCGATGATGACATTATGGAAATGCGCGATCAGGAACAGGCTGTTGTGCAGCTGGAAGTCGGCGGGAGGCACGGCCATCAACACGCCGGTCATGCCGCCGATCACGAACGTCACCATGAAGCCGATCGACCACAGGATCGGAACGGTGAACCGGATGCGGCCGCCGTACATCGTGAATAGCCAGTTGAAGACTTTGACGCCCGTCGGCACGGCGATGACCATCGTCATGACGCCGAAGAAGCCGTTGACGTTCGCACCTGCCCCCATGGTGAAAAAGTGGTGCAGCCAGACAAGGAATGACAGCACGCAAATTGCCATCGTCGCGGCGACCATGGAGCGATAGCCAAACAGCGGCTTGCCGGAGAAGGTCGAGACAACCTCGGAAAAGATGCCGAACGCCGGCAAGACCAGGATATAGACCTCCGGGTGCCCCCAGACCCAGAACAGGTTGACGTACATCATCGCGTTGCCCTGGCCGTCGATCGTGAAGAAATGAAAGCCGAGGTAACGATCGAGCAACAGCATCGCCAAGGTCGCAGTCAGAACCGGGAAGGCCGCGACAATGAGAAGGTTCGCGGCGAGCGACGTCCAGCAAAAGACGGGCATGCGCATATAGCTCATCCCCGGTGCCCGCGTTTTCAGGATCGTCGCGACGAAGTTTATTCCGGTCATCAACGTGCCGACGCCGGAGATCTGCAGAGCCCAGAGATAGTAATCGACGCCGACGCCGGGCGAGAATTGCAACTCGCTCAGCGGTGGATAGGCGACCCAGCCGGCTTTCGAGAACTCGCCGACCGCGAGCGAGATGTTGATCAAGAGGATACCCGACGCGGTCAGCCCCAAGGCTACCGAGTTCAAGGTCGGAAATGCCATGTCGCGGACGCCGAGTTGCAGTGGCACCACGAAATTCATCATTCCGATCACGAACGGCATCGCCATGAAGAAGATCATGATCGTGCCATGCGCTGAGAAGATCTGGTCGAAGTGCTCTGGCGGCAAGTATCCTTGCGCGCCGCCCGCTGCGACCGCCTGTTGCGCCCGCATCATGATGGCGTCGGCAAAGCCACGCAACAGCATGATCAGCGCCAGGATGATGTACATGATGCCGATGCGTTTATGGTCGACCGAGGTGATCCACTCACGCCAGAGATAAGGCACGTAACCCTTGAGGGTGACCCACGAAAGGATGGATATAATGGCCAGGACCACCCCGCCCGACGCGCCCATAATGATGGGCTGGTCGAAGGGAATCGCACTCCAATCCAGCTTGCCAAGTAGATTCATTTTTCCGCCCTCATTGACGTCGAATTTCTGCGGCACATCGCGTCGTCGGATTGCATTTCGGAGACCATGATGCTGTCGAACAGGTCGGGCGCGACCGCACGATAGGTGAATGGCGCGATCGACGCGCTCGGCTTGGCCAACGCCGCGTAAGTTGTGACATTCAGCTCCACGCCAACGTTGCGTGCTGCGTCTACCCACTCCGAGAATTTTTCGGGAGCAACGGCTTCGACGTTGAAGTACATGTCTGCGAAGCCCTCCCCGCTGTATTGCGCAGACATGCCGCGGTAGCTTCCCGACTGGTCGGCCTGCAGGTGAAGGCGGGTTACCATTCCAGCCATGGTGTAAATCTGGCTACCGAGCTGCGGCACAAAGAAGCTGTTCA
>VAZH01000554.1 GCA_005884465.1 Alphaproteobacteria bacterium
CGCGGCCATACCGCTACCGTCCATGCCCGTGAAGGCGGCCGCACCGTTGGCGGACAAACAGGCGCCGAGTTTCTACCGCTATAAAGTCGGCGACATCCAGGTCACGGTGGTTTCCGATGGCAGATCTACCATTCCGCTGGAGGATTCCTTCATCACCAATGCGAAGAAGGAGGAGGTCAACGCCGCGCTGGAGAAGGCGTTCTTGCCGCGTGACATCTTCACGATCTACTACGCGCCGCTGGTGATCAATACCGGTGGCAAGCTGGTTGTGATTGATACAGGCAATGGCGCGGTGGCCAACGTCAACAGCAAGGGCGCGAATGGACAGTTCGCCGCCAACATGGCCGCTTCGGGTTTGGATGCGAAGGCGGTCGACATGGTGGTGATCTCGCATTTCCACGGCGACCACGTGAACGGTTTGCTGACGGCCGACGGCGGGCCGGCGTTTCCGAATGCCGAAGTGCTGGTGCCCGCGACCGAGTGGAAATTCTGGATGGACGACGGCGAGATGAGCCGCGCGCCTGCGGGGCGCATGCAGAACCTGTTCAAGAACAACCGCAACATCTTCGATGCTGGCCTCAAGAGGAAAGTCACGCCCTATGAGTGGGGTAAGGAGGTCGCGCCGGGCCTGCTCGCGGTTGAAACCGCCGGTCATACTCCCGGCCACACTTCCTATGTACTGTCGTCCGGTTCAGGCAAGGTGTTCATCCAGTCGGATGTGACCAACAATCCTACCCCGTTTGCGGCCAATCCGGGCTGGCATGCGTCCTTCGACCAGGACGGCGATGTGGCCGAGAAGACCCGTCGGCGGGTCTACGACATGGTGGCTGCCGAGAAGCTGCAATTGCAGGGCTTCCACTATCCGTTCCCCGGGCTTGCCCATGTCGAGAAGGACGGCAGCGGTTACCGCGTGATCCCCACACCCTGGAATCCGACGACCTAATACTGTTTTGTCATTCCGGGGCGCGGGCGAGCCTGCCATTGTGAATTTGACGCGCAACCGTGATTACCGCCCAATTGTCGCAGCAACATCTCGCTTCGGTCCCTGGGCTCTCGGCCCGTCAATGAGCCGGACAGAAAACTACGTTTCGCCAAGTCATCTGGTCGCCAAGTCATCTGGCGGTTACCCTAGCCAGGTCATCGGGATCAAAAACATGCGCCGTTTCCGCCAACTGTCCCTGTTTGCTGCTTGCACCATGCTGGTTGCGTCGTCGGTTGTCTCATCGGCTCAAACCATCATCGACGAATGGTCAAGCGTGAAGGCACCACCAGCGCCAGAGCTGAAGGACGTAACAATCGACCCCAAGACGACGGCACTTTTGATGCTCGATTTTGTCAAGCAGAACTGCAACGAGAAAGTCCGACCGCGCTGCCCTGCGACGCTGCCCGCCGCCAAGCAACTGCTGGCCGACGCACGCGCAAACAACGTTCTTGTCGTCTACAGCATTGTCACTGGCAGCATTGCTGACACGGTCGCCGATGTAGCCCCGAATGGCAAAGAGCCATTCGTTCAGTCCGGACCCGACAAGTTTCTCAACACCGACCTTGAGAAAATACTGAAGGATCGCGGCATCAGGACCGTTATCGTGGCCGGTACTGCGGCGAACGGTGCGGTACTGCATACCGCATCCGAGGCGGTCCTGCGTGGCTTCAAGGCAGTCGTGCCCGTGGACACGATGTCGGCGGACAATGCCTACATTGAGCAGTACGCCGCTTATCACTTCATCGCTGCCCGCGGCGGCATCGCCGCTGGAACGACGCTGACCAGGGTCAGCATGGTCAAGTATTCGAATCAGACCGGGGCGAACTAGGGTTGGCCAAATCGACGCTTCACGAGATGGGAGCAATGCAAGATGGGGCCCGGATCGCTTGCACGCTCGATATGCCAATAGTGTTGCGCTGGTCCGTCGAATCCGACGACCTAAGTCCTTGACGCCGAGGGCGCCCAGCCTTATAGCCCCCGCCCATGACCAACGCCGCGACCATCCTCATCGCTCGCCGCCGCCGCAGTATTGCGGTATGGGCGGACGTCTGCGCATAAGATCGTCGCCTCTGCCGCCGGATCCATTCCGCGGCCTTTCCCTAGCAAGATACGCGGTCTCGATCTGGCGGCTCCTACGGCAAGCAGGAGTTTGAAATGTATACGCCTCCCATGTTCAAGCCCGAT
>VAZH01000555.1 GCA_005884465.1 Alphaproteobacteria bacterium
CTGGTCAAGAACATCCCGCAGTCCAACGGCAAGGTCGGCATGATCGGCACATCCTACGACGGCTTCACGGTGACAATGGCGCTTCTCGATCCGCACCCGGCGCTCAAGGCCGCGGTGCCTGAAAGTCCGAAGATCGAGAATTGGATGGGAGATGAATGGTATCACTACGGTGCCTTTCGTCAGATATATCTGGACTACTTTGCTTTCATGACCGGGCAACGCGGCGCGGGCTCGGAGGTTCCCCGCGCAGCCTACGATGATTACGAGGTGTTCCTGAACGCTGGCTCGGCGGGTGCGTTTGCGCGCGCCAACGGCTTCGATCAGCTCGGTTGGTGGAAGAAGATGATGGCACATCCCGCCTACGATGCATTCTGGAAGGCGTACGCGCTGGACTGGCAACTGGCTGCGCGCCCCTCTCAGGTACCGACGCTGTGGGTACAGGATTTGTGGAACCAGGAAACCATGTGGGGCGCGACTCACGCGTGGCTGGCGCTCAAATCGGCCGGACACGAATCGAACAACTGGTTCGTGCTCGGCCCCTGGTACGCCTTTCAGGAAGGTGGCCGCTCCGGCGGCTGGAACCTCGGCGTATTCAAGTGGCCCGGAGATATAGCCGAACAGTTCCGGCACTCGATGCTAATGCCGTTCTTCAATCAGTACCTGAGGAACGGTCCGCCGGCTAATCTCGCGCGGGCCACGATCTACAGCCCGGCGGAAAAACGCTGGCAGCGCTTCGACACCTGGCCGAGCGCCTGCGAAAGCGGCTGCACGTACCCGTTAAAAGCGCTTTACCTGCAAGCCGATTTCAAACTCTCGTTCAAAGCACCGACCGGCGTAAGCGATGGTGATTCCTACGTGTCCGATCCTTCGAAGCCAGTTCCCTACGTGCCGCGACCGCTGCAGTTCTCGGATTCAGACTCCTGGCGCACCTGGCTGGTGCGCGATCAGCGCTTTGTAGATGGGCGTCCGGACGTGCTGACTTACCTGACCGAAGCGTTGTCGGCTCCGCTGAAGATCGAGGGAGCGCCAATCGCAGACCTTGTCGCGACCACCACCGGCACGGATGGGGACTTTGTGGTCAAGTTGATCGACGTCTATCCACCGCAATATCCGATGCAACCTGAGCTCGGTGGCTATGAACTGCCGATCGGTATCGACATTTTCCGCGGTCGCTATCGAACAAGTTTCGAGCATCCGTCACCGATACCGGCGAACAAAGCGCAGCGTTATCGCTTCGCGCTACCGAATCAGAACTATGTGTTCCTGCCCGGCCACCGCATCATGGTACAAATCCAGTCAACCCTATTTCCGCTCTATGACCGCAATCCGCAGACCTTCGTCGACAATCCACTGTTTCCGAAACCGGAGGACTTCCGAAAAGCGACGATTACATTACTGCGATCGGCGGATGCGGTAAGCGCCGTGTGGCTGCCCGTCGTGCCCTATGTCAACAGCGAGAGTTTCTAGAATTAGATCCGGAGCTCTGGTTCACCGACCGTAGGCACTTGGTGTCGGTATGTGAGCCCTTCGCTCAGGCTTTGAAAAACTGGGAACGGCGTGTTTGGAACGCAGGGGCAGAATTGCCCGCAAAATACGACGGAAAGAAATGCTGGACATTATTTTCAGCGACGATTCTGGCCGGCGCGCTCTGCCCTTTTGACCCCGAGCACACTGAGCTGAATTATGACGTTAAAGCAGTCGATTGACTGGAAAAACGAATGGTTTCCAATCGATGATGCCATCTACTTGAACTTCGCTGCGCACGCGGCGATCCCTCGCGTGGCGCTCAATGCCGTGCAGGCGTCTGTTGCCGCAAAAATGCGGCCGCACATCGTCGATGACGTGTCCTTTTTCTCCGTTGCCGCGAGTTTGCGTCAGACGTTGGCGACCTTGATCGGGGCGAGCCCAGGCGAAATCGCTCTGACGAGCGGCGCGGGAGCGGGACTCGCGGTGATAGCCTACGCACTTAAGTGGTCTGCGGGTGATGAAGTGATCATCGCACGGGGTGAGTTTCCGGTGCAGTACGCGACGTGGAAGCCGATGGAGGCGCGCGAAGGCATTAAGGTGCAGATCGTAGTCCCACAAGGTCAGTTTATACAGGCGGATGACCTGATCGCGGCAATGACGCCAAGAACCCGAGTCGTTTCGGTAAGTCACGTGCGATTCGACGACGGATCGATGCTCGATGTCCCCTCACTTGCCGCCGTGTGCAAAAGGAACGGGACGTTATTGGTTCTGGACGTGAGCCAATCCTGCGGAGCTATACCGATGGACGTGC
>VAZH01000570.1 GCA_005884465.1 Alphaproteobacteria bacterium
GACCTTGCGGCGATAGGGATCGCCGCCGGCGGTCGGCGCCGTGGAGTCCGCGTTGGCGATATTCTCCGAGATCACCCGCATCCGCCCGGCCTGGGCGCGCAGGCCCGAGGTCGCGATGCTCATCGAGCGGGCGAAATCCCCTCCATCGCTTGCCATGATGTTGTCCTCCTGCCTTTATCCGGCCTCAGCCCTTGCCGATCGCGGTCTTGAGAAGATGCAGGCTCTTGCTGTAGAGCGAGGTCACCGCCGCGTAGTCCATCTGGTTGGCGGAAACCTTAAGCATCTCGTCCTCGAGATTGACGGCATTGCCGGCGGGCCTGGTCTGGAAGCTTGCCTTGCGATCCAGCGCGAAGCTTTGTCCGCCGCCCGACGGAGCAATATGACCGGTCGGAGCATCAGCGCCAGCGAACCCACCGTTCCGGCGCTGGCGCCGGTCGAATCGAATTTCGGCTGAACCAGATCGCGCGGCTTGAAATTCGGCGTGTCGGAGTTGGAGACGTTCTCGGAGAGCAGGCGCTGACGCTCCTGGTGCCACTGCATCTTGGTGCGCAACACCGACAAGACCGGAAGATCGTTGATGGACATCGCTGCCGCCCTTCGCGCCTCCCGGCACGATGCCCTGAGGTAGGCAGAATTTGCCGCGTGTATGGTTAACAGCGGGTTAAGATGCGCTGGTGGCGAGCCGGGGCATTCAGAGCCGGATTCATCGATCTGCGCGCATTTTTGCCACGAATGCTGCGTTAACCAACCAAGTCGTTGAAGTTGGAAGCCCCAAGAAGTAGTTTTGGTTCGGCCGATTCATAGGTTATTAAGATAACGGGCGGCAGTTTCTGCCGCGGGCAATTAAGAGATTAGGGCCAATCTCGGGCTTCATTCGCCGCTTGTTGTGCCGTTTCCGATCCGGCTTCGACAAACGAGAGACTTGAAGAACACGCTATTTGCCGGGGACAAAGCATGCAGGCACTGACATTTTTCTTCGCATTCGTGGCGGTTCTGGCGCTGATCGGCGTCGCCGCCTGGCTGGTGCGCCGATTCGCCGGCAATCGCCTCGGCGCCAACCCCAATCGCGGACGGATGCCGCGCCTGGCCGTGATCGACGCCGCCGCCGTGGATAGCCGCCGGCGGCTGGTGCTGGTACGGCGCGACAATATCGAACATCTGCTGATGATCGGCGGCCCGACCGATATCGTCGTGGAACCCAATATCGTGCGTGCGACGCCCGCACGCGATCAGATAGCGCAACGGCCCGGTGTCGGAGCCGAACCACCACCGCCCCGGCTTCCGCCGCTGGCCGAATCCGGCTGGAACGAGGGCGATGGCGCAAGGCCCGATTCAAGGTCCAACGGGTTCGATCAGGTCGAGCCGCAAATGCCGGAACCGCCGCCGCGGCCGATGCGGCCCTCCTTTGCCGACGAAGTGCGCCGCCCGATGCCGGGGCTGTCGGAACGGCGCAGCGATCCCTTGGCAGGTTTTACCCCGGAGCCATTGGGCGGCCGCCCCGAGCCCCGCCCCGAACTGCGTCCCGAACCGATGCCGTCGCGCGTCACATCGCGCAACGAGCCGCTGATACCGCGTCCGCCGCGTCCGAGCGAAGCGCCAAAGGCAGCCCCGGTCCGCACGGGGGAACGTCCCGCCGCGCCACCGCCGCCCCCGCCGTCCCCGGCGCTGTCGAGCGCGGACCAAAATCTCGCCGACATGGCGCAGCGCCTTGAAGCCGCGCTTCGCCGGCCGGCCGGCGACGCCGCCGCCGAGCCACGGGTCGGCGCGCCGCCGGTGGCGCCCGAGCCGCCGCCGAGCCGCGGCGCACCACCCCGCAACGAGCCGTCGACGGCGCCGCCGGAAACTGCGCCTTCGCAAAAGAGCGGTTTTGAAAATCTCGAAGACGAGATGGCGTCATTGTTGGGCCGCCCAAAGACCCCTTCGTGAGGCCGGCGGCATTTCCGCGTAGAGTTTTATTTCTTGCCACCCTGATAGCCGCCGGATCGCTGGCCGACCCTGCGTTCGCGCAAGACATCAGCATCAATCTCGGCCAGGGCAACGGCGGCGTCACCGAGCGCGCGATCCAGCTGATCGCGCTTTTGACGGTGCTGTCGATCGCGCCGTCGATCCTGATCATGATGACGTCGTTCACGCGGATCGTCGTCGTGCTGTCGCTGTTGCGCACTGCGCTCGGCACCGCGACCGCGCCGCCGAATTCCGTCATCATCGCACTGGCCATATTTCTGACCGCGTTCGTGATGGGCCCGGTGCTGCAGAAATCCTACGACGACGGCATCAAGCCGCTGGTCGCCAACCAGATCGGCGTCGAGGACGCGCTGCAGCGCGCTTCGGTGCCGCTGCGCGGCTTCATGCAGAGAAACGTGCGCGAAAAGGACTTGAAACTGTTCCTCGACCTTTCCGGCGAAGCGCCGCCGGCGAGCCCGGAAGACATGTCGCTGCGGATCCTGGTGCCGGCGTTCATGATCTCCGAGCTGAAACGCGCCTTCGAGATCGGCTTCCTCTTGTTCCTGCCGTTTCTGATCATCGACCTCGTGGTCGCTTCAGTGCTGATGTCGATGGGCATGATGATGCTGCCGCCGATTGTGGTATCGCTGCCGTTCAAGCTGATTTTCTTCGTGCTGGTCGACGGCTGGTCGCTGGTGGCGGGAAGTCTGGTGCAGAGCTACGGGGGGTAGTTGACGATTTTTCGCGCCGCGGCATTGATGATTGTCTGCTATTCCTTCCAGTTCCCCTTTTTACGAAAAGGCCCTGCGCCGAGATCGCGATTGCGCCAA
>VAZH01000111.1 GCA_005884465.1 Alphaproteobacteria bacterium
GGTGCTCTGTTGGGACGTCCCGACCCGAAAAGCTACGTAAAAAAAACTCTGCGCTAACGGATCTATGAAGAGGTCGTGCGCCTGATCGTTTCCGGTGAATTGCCGAGCGGCGGATGGGTGGACGAGAAGCGGGTGATCGACAGCTGCGGGGGAGTCGGACCTCGTTTCGCGACAGAAATGCGGCCATGCCAACCAATGTAAATTAGTCATCGAGGGTCTCCACGTCGTTGCCGCCACGGATCAGCGCTTCTGATAGTCAGACTCTCGTTCGAATCCTGATGTTCCCGGACGTCCGAATATTGAGCCCTCTCCATTACGAAAGGGTCTGTCGTGCGTGCGCATCTGGAGTCCAGCTTGATTTAATGGCGACACATCATCAGCTGCCATGCGGAATATTAGTTCCGAAATAGAATGCATGCGATGCATAATTGGAAAGGCAGCGACAGCCCCCGCCGTTGCCAGCCGCATTCTGTGGCGCGGCTCGCGAGCGCGCTGGCTTGCAGACATATCATTCGAAAGCCCAGCTGCCAGCGACAATCTCCACGGGCTATCCTCTTGAAATCGCAGCCGCAAGAGTTCGCCTTCCGAACCTGAGTGCCAGACCGGGAGCTGGAGCCGCGGTTGGCGATTGCTGGAAACGCTTGACTAGTTCTAAAAAAGAACTGTAGTTTGCTGGGGAAGACGGCCGGTCGCAAGGGCCGCGGCAGCCGGGTTCGGTGCCGTATAAGCACGACAGAGAGCAGACCCGCGTTTCCACACAGGAGGAAGTCATGTTCGGGAAATTCAAACTTGCATCCGCGCTGGCGCTGATGCTCGCGCTATCTGCACCGGCGTTCGCCGCCGATCCACCGGGCGTTACAGCCACCGAAATCAAGATCGGAGGCGTCTTTCCGTTCAGTGGCCCGGCGTCATCGATCGGCCTCGTCGGCAAAGGGGTTCTTGCCTACGTTCAATCCGTCAACGATCGCGGCGGCATCAACGGCCGCAAGATCACCTATATTGCGATGGACGACGCCTATAGCCCGCCGAAAGCGGTGGAGCATGTCCGCAAGCTGGTGGAGAGCGATGAGGTCGCGTTCATTTTCGGCCAGCTCGGCACGCCGGGAAATACCGCATCGGCCAAATACCTGGCGCTGAAAGGCGTTCCAACTATCGCCATCGTCAGCGGATCGAACAAGTTCACCAATGTCGCGGATTACCCGCTGACGACGACGGGACTGGTCAGCTTCGACACCGAAGGAAAAATCTACGCCAAGTATCTGACCAGGGCATTGCCGAACGCGAAATACGCCATCCTTTATCAGAACGATGATCTCGGCAAGGATTACGTCAACGCCTTCAAGTCATTCCTGAAGAGCGATTTCGACAAGAAGGTGGTAACGGCGGCCTACGAGATCACCGATCCGACCGTCGACTCGCAGGTTGTAACTCTGAAGAGTTCTGGCGCCGAAGCGCTGCTGGTTGCCGGCACGCCGAAATTCTCGGCGCAGGCGATTCGCAAGGTGGCCGAGATCGGATGGAAGCCGATGCTGATCGTCAATTTTCCATCGAGCTCGGTATCGGCAACCCTGAAGCCTGCCGGCCTTGATAATGCCGTTGGCGTGATCGTTGGGACCTTCAACAAGGACCCGACCGATTCGAAATGGAATGGCGATGCCGGCATGAAGGCCTATCGCACGTTCTTCGAGAAGTATCTGCCGGGGTCTGATGTCGGAGATACCAACTATCTGACCGGCTATCAGCAGGGTCTGATCCTCGAGCAAATCCTCAAGCAGTGCGGCAACGATCTGTCCCGTGAAAATATCGTCAAGCAGGCCAAAAGCCTGAAGGATCTGGTGCTTCCGACCTCGATGCCGGGCATCTCGATCAATACCAGCGCGACCAGCAACATGATCTGGACGCAACTGCAGCTGCAACGCTGGAGCGGCAGCAATTGGGAGCAGTTCGGCGAAGTGCTCGACGTGAGGTCCGAGTGACGCCGGTGTTGGCGCGATACACTTACGGTACTGGAAACGGCATTGGTTGTGCGCATCCGCCGGAATATTCGACGCCGGCGAATTTGAAGGAGCGAATCTGTGAAGGGCTTAATGCAAAATCAGCCGCTGTTGCTGTCGTCGCTTCTGCAACACGCCGATCGGTTTCACGGCAGAACCGAGATCGTGTCTCGCACCGTCGAAGGTCCAATCCATCGATACAGCTATCAGGACGCTGCGCGCCGTGCGCGCAAGCTGGCCGATGCGCTGTGGCGCTGGGGTGTCGGGCCAGGCGACCGGGTTGCGACGCTTGCCTGGAATAATTATCGGCACTTCGAGATTGAACATGGCGTCACCGGCCTTGGGGCGGTCTGGCACGCGATTAATCCGCGATTGATTGCGGCCCAGATTTCCTACATTGCCAATCATGCTGAAGACAAAGTGGTGTTTTTCGAGAGCTCTTTTCTGCCGATGGTGGAGAAGCTCGCACCGGAACTTCCTACCGTCGGCCTCTTCGTCCTGATGGTGGAGAGGGCGGCGATGCCGGCGACGAGCATCCCGAATATCCAATGCTATGAGGATTTTCTGGATAACGGCGACGAGAATTTCCAGTGGCCGGTGTTCGATGAGCTGTCGGCCTCCTCGCTGTTCTATACGTCGGGCACGACCGGTAACCCGAAAGGCGTGCTCTACTCGCACCGTTCCGACGTGCTGCATTGCCTCTCCATCAGCGGCGCCTATTCCCTGGGTTTTACCGCGCTGGATACGATCCTGCCGATGACGCCGATGTTCCATGCCAATGGGGCGTGGGGCTTTACGCATGCAGCTCCAATGGTCGGCGCGAAGCTGGTGCTGCCGGGGCCGAAGATGGATGCCGCAAGCATTGCCGAGCTGATTGAGGCGGAAGGTGTGACCGTCGCGGCCGGTGTCCCGACGCTGTACGGAAAGTTGTTGCAGCATTTCGAAACGCAAGGCCATGGCGCCGGAACGCTCGAGCGGATCGTGATCGCAGGCTCGGCGCCGGCACCGAGCATGATCGAGGGTTTTGAGCGCCTCGGCGTCTCGGTGAAGCACGTCTGGGGCATGACCGAAACCAGCCCTTGCGGGACCTCGCCGCAGCCGTCGCGAAACACTGCAAAACTGTCACCGCAGCATCAGCTTCGCCGCAAGATCTCTCAGGGCCAGCCGATCTACGGCGTCGATGTCAAGATTGCCGACGAGGAGGGCCGCGAAATCCGGCGTGACGGCAAGTCAAGCGGCAGGTTCATGGTCCGCGGCCCCTGGGTCATCAGCGGTTACTACCGCGAGGAGAAACCGCTGCTGGAGGATGGATGGTTCGATACCGGCGACCTCGCCACGATCGACGGCGAAAACTATATCCAGCTTACCGATCGCGCAAAGGACGTCATCAAATCAGGCGGCGAGTGGATCAGCTCGATAGATATCGAGAATCTGGCGATGGGCTGTCCGGGTGTCGCCGAGGCCGCGGTGATTGGCATTCCGCACCAGCATTGGGAGGAGCGGCCGCTGCTTGTCGTTGTGCCCACCGCTTCCAATGCGGCAACGGCAAGATCGATCGTCGCCTTTCTCGAAGGCAAGATCGCCAAATGGTGGATCCCGGACGATATCGTCTTCGTCGATGCGTTGACATACGGCGCAACCGGCAAGGTACAGAAGATGGAATTGCGCCACCGTTTCGCTCGCCACTACTCGTCACGGATGACCGCCTGACAGCCTTGCCTTATCGGACCTTTTCAGCCTTCAAGGAAGCGACAGCCGGCTGGCGCGCGCCGGGCCCGGGATGCACGTGGACTTGCTTGGCGGCAAGCGGTTCGCCGCATTCGGAGCAAACCATGACGGGATCGAACAGTTTGCCGCAGTTCTGATGTTCATGAAGCATGGGCCGGCCGCGGGAGTCGACCATATGCACGTCGCCCCAGTGGACGATGGCCATGATCACCGGATAAAGGTCGAGGCCTTTTTGGGTCAGGATGTACTCGTATCGCTTGGGCGATTCCTGATAGGGGATCCGGCGCAGGACCCCGAGCCGAACCAGCTTCTTAAGCCGCTCGGCCAGCAAATGCCGGGTGATCCCCAACACCGATTGAAACGCTTCAAACCGCCGCTTGCGCAGGAAGCATTCGCGTAAGATCAACAAGCTCCAGCGGTCGCCGATCACGGCAACGGTGCGGGCCAACGAACACGGCTGTTCTTCAAGCTCGTCCCATTTCATAATTCAGTCCCTCGTCCAGCCCGCAGGCATTAGGCTCGATTCGAGCTCACCTTCCAGTACTACATTCTAAATAGGCACTGACGGTGAGACAACCACCCATTTCGTCCTGCAAGCTCTAAACAGTGGCAAAAGTGCCATTTGGAATTGACAGTTCAATTTTAGAACTTTAAGTTCTACCGGTCAACGGCATGAACTTCAGCGTCGTCGACAGCATAACACCCGCCTTAGAGGAGAAGTCCGGTGGCAAGCCCCTTGAAAGTCGAGTTCCAGTTCGATTTCGGCAGCCCGAATGCCTACCTGGCGGAAATCGCCATTCCGGCCATTGAAAAGCGTACCGGGGTGAAGTTCGAATATGTTCCGGTGCTGCTCGGTGGAATTTACAAGGCGACCAACAACATGTCGCCGTTCGAGTCGCTCCGCGGGATCAAGAACAAGCCCGAATATCAAGCGCTGGAAACCCAGCGCTTTCTTCGCCGCCACAACATTACGAAGTTCAAGCCGAATCCGTTCTTTCCGGTCAATACGCTGATGCTGATGCGTGGCGTCGTGGCGGCCCAGTTCGAGAGTATGTTCGAGCCCTATTTCCGCGCCGCCTATCATCACATGTGGGTTGAGCCGAAGAAGATGGATGATCTCGAAGTCTTCCGGAACGCTTTCATTTCATCCGGCATCGACATCGACAGCCTGATTGCCCGCGCGCAGCAGGACGACGTCAAGAAAAAGCTGATCGAAAACACTACCGACGCGGTCAATCGCGGGGCCTTTGGCTCGCCGACATTCTTCGTCGGTCAGGAAATGTTCTTTGGCAAGGATCAACTGCGTGATGTAGAAGAATCGGTCATCGAGCAGACGGCAGCCGTCCGGTCCAAGATCGCCTAAAAAGCATCGATTGGGCCCGGACGGAAAATCGCTGGAACGGCTGGAACCAGCGGCCGAATAAGGCAAGATGGTCGAGCCGACCGCTCGCAAGACAACATAGGGAAGCGTCATGTCAGGGCCACTCAAGGGCGTCCGCGTGCTGGATTTGACCGGTGTGGTGTCAGGACCGTTCGCGACCATGTTCCTCGCCGACCAGGGCGCCGACGTGCTCAAGATCGAGCCGATCGGCGGTGACATCACGCGCCGCAGCCGCGCCACCATCGACAAGGCCGGCGAGTTCTCCGCGCTGTTCATCTCCTCGAACCGGGGCAAGCGCTCGCTGTCGATCGATATCAAAAGCGAAATTGGCCGCGAAGTTCTGGCCAAGCTCGTGGCGCAAGCCGACGTGCTGGTGCAGAATTTTCGTCCCGGCACCATGGAGCGGCTCGGCCTCGGGCCCGGCGAATTGCGCAAGCGCCATCCGCGCCTGATCTATGTATCGATCAGCGGCGTCGGCGAGACCGGACCCTATGTCAAGAAGCGCGTCTACGATCCGATTATTCAGGGGTTGTCCGGCTTCGCCGATATCCAGTCACAGCCGGTGACCAACCGGCCGCAGATGATCCGCACCATCGTTTGCGACAAGACCACCGCGGTATTCACCGCGCAGGCGGTATCATCGGCGCTCTACGCCCGGGAAAAGACCGGGCAGGGCGATCACATTCAAGTGGCGATGCTCGATGCCATGATCTCGTATCTATGGCCGGAAGGCATGATGCAGTACACGGTGATCGGAGCCGAAGCGGCCGCTGCCGATCCGAACGACCGGCCTGATCTCGTGTTCAAGACCAGCGACGGCTACCTCACTGCCGGCACCATTTCGGATTCCGAATGGCAGGGTTTTTGCAGAGCTTCCGGCGATCCCGAGCTTGCCAAGGATCCGCGCTTCGCGACGCCCGCGGCGCGCTCGGTCAATGCCACCGCGCGGATCAACAAGATGGCCGAGTACATCGCTCTGCATACCACCGCCGAGTGGCTGGAACGGCTCGACGCCGCCGACGTTCCCTGCGCGCCGATCCTGCGCCGCGGCGAGATCATCCATAACGAGCAGGTGGTGGCGCGCGACATCATCGCCGAGTTCGATCAGCCGATGGTCGGACGGGTGCGGCAGCCGAAGCCGGCGGCACGGTTCGACGTCAACGAAGCGGCAATCGGCGGTCCCGCGCCACGGGTCGGCGAGCATTCCCACGAGGTTCTTCGCGAGCTCGGCTACAGCGATGGCGCCATCGACAGGATGATCGCGGACAAAGCGGTGCGGATGGCCGGATAGGCCGAACTGAACGAGCGCATTTTCAGGCCGGACGCTGCACCGGCTCGCCTGCCGCCGGCGGAACGTTGGCCGCGGTGCCGCGCTGGTAGCCCGGCCTTTGCTTGATGCGCTGGAGATAGGGATAGGCATTGTCGCAAATGCCGACGCCGTAGGCGATCGCCCATTCGAGACACGTGGTCAGCAGGATATCGGCGCTGTTGAAGCGGTCGCCCATCAGATAGGTGCGGCCGTCGGCGAGCGCGACTTCGACGTGACGCAATTGTTGACGGAAGTACTTGCCCGCCTGGGCGACGACATCAGGTGCAACCCCATAGATATGTCCCAACGCGTCGGCTCGGTGACGGCGCATGACATAGAGGCTGGTTGAATCCAGTTCGGTGACGGTGAAGAAACACCATTCCAGCCAAGCGGCGTAGTCGCGCTGGGTTTCCGGGATCAGCGCGCGTTCCGGGGTCGAATAGGTTCGCGACAGATAGGCGACGATGGCGGCGCTTTCGCCGATGCAGAAATCGCCGTCCTGCAGCAGTGGGATCTTCTGACGAGGATTGAGCGCGGTATATTCGGCGGTCTTGGTCTCGCCGGTCCTCGGGCCTATCGGACGCGTTTCATAAGCCAATCCCAATTCGTGCATCGCCCAGTGCGGACGGACCGTACGGCTCGTTCCAACGCCCCACAGGACCAAGTTCGGTGCTTCGCCCATGTCACCACTTTTCCACGGATGGACGCAGATCCAGTTCGTGGGTCCAGCCATCCCTGGCCTGATTATGGGCGAACCAGTATGCGTCGGCAATCGAGCGCGTCTTGGTCAGGCTGTTCGGAGGAATCTCCTTGGTATCGATCCCCGTCGCCGCCTTCATGCGCTGATGGATTGCTTCGCTGTCCACACCCGCGTCGATCAGCAGATGCACAACGTGAATATTCTTTGGCCCGAGTTCGCGCGCCATCGCCTGGGCCACGGCGCGCAGACCGAACTTTGCCGACGAAAACGCGGCAAACCCTATGCTGCCCCGGATGCTGGCCGTGGCACCTGTGAACAGGATGGTGCCGTGGCCTCGTTTCAGCATGTAACGGGCGGCCTCGCGACCGACCAGAAAGCCCGCATAGCAGGCCAATTCCCACGCCTTGAAAAACAGCTTTTCGGTGGTTTCCAATAGCGGCTTGCTGACATTCGATCCGGCGTTGAAGAGACAGACCTCGACCGGTCCAATGGTTTCCTCGATGCGGGCGAATAGATTCTGAACCTCGGCTTCCTGGCGGGCATCGATGCTGAAGGCGTGGACGTCGCGCCCTTCGGCTGTCAACTCGTCGACCAGTTTCTGGGATTTGGCCGCATCGCGCCGGGCGATGCAGACCTTGTAACCGCCTTCGGCAAACCGCCGCGCCACGGCCGCGCCGATGGCATCACCTGCGCCGATCAGCAGCGCTACGCCAACCTTGTTCGTCATGGCGCTTCCACCCATAGGTTCTTATTTAGTACTATAAGCCTATAGACCCCGGCAAAAGCCTTGTAAACGGAATTCCAAGCACAGCAGGCTTTTTTGCTGCACGGGAAAGCGGCGAGTCTGGCGAACTTTTGATCACGCTGTGCAGATATCGATTGACTAGTTCTAAAAAAGAACTGTAGTGTTCAAACCGCGTCGGCCGCCGCTCAGCGGCTTGACGTGCGTTTGGGAGGTCGTCTTGGCGAAACCGGCGGAAGCAATTGATATCGCTGAAATTCTCGCGAGCCTTCCGCCGCGAATCCATCAGGTGATGGATCAATTCGCGGAAAACACGCCCCATCAACCGGCGCTGGTCGAGGATGCCGCGACGTGGAGCTACCGCGAGCTGCACCAAGCCGTCGGGCAAATCGCGGCGGCGCTTCAATCGTTTGGAATCCGGCCCGGCGACCGCATGATGATTGTCAGCGAGAACTGTATCGCGCTGGCTGGCCTGCTTCTCGCTGCAAGCCGGATCGACGCGTGGGCCATCGTCGTCAATCCCCGGCTGTCGCCGCGCGAGCTTGACCAGATCCGCGATCACAGCGGAGCGCGACGGGTGTTTTTCACCACCGGCGTCTCGAAAGAGGCCGCGAGCCATGCCGCACGCTACGAAGCGACGATCGGCAGCATTGGACCGCTGAACGATATCGGCATCGGCGTGCTCAACCAGGCGACAACGCCTGAGCCGGTGGAGGCGAGCAGCGCGCGACAGGTCGCGGTACTGATCTACACCTCCGGCACTACGGGAACGCCGAAGGGCGTGATGCTGACCCACGAAAACCTCCTGGTCAGCGCGAAGACGACGGCCTGGTTTCGGAGGATGGATGCCAGGGACAAGGTGTATATCGTTCTGCCGATCTCGCACATCGTGGGCATCTCGCTTCTGATCATGACGTTGATGTGCGGCGCCACCGTGCGCCTCGCCAGCAAATATGATCCCGCAGCTCTTGCCAGAGCGATGTCCGACGAAGGGATCACGATCCTCAATGGCGTTCCCGCCACCTATCAAAGGTTGCTCGAATACAAGACCGTGGCAGGGATCAGCCGGCTGGACCGTGGCGCGTTGCGCCTGATCGCGGTCGCCGGCGCGCCGCTGGACCTCAATCTCAAATCGCGGGTCGAGCAGGAACTCGGTCTATCCTTATCAAACGGCTACGGCATCACCGAATGTTCGCCCGGCATCTCCGGTGTGCGGATGGACAATCCGAGAGACGATGAGGCGGTCGGAACGCTGTTGCCGGGCATCGAATCGAGAATTGTCGGCCCCGATGGCGCTGCAGTGGCCAACGGACAGGTTGGCGAACTGCATGTGCGCGGACCCAATGTCATGCGCGGCTATTATCGCGCAGCGGATTTGACGGCAAAGGCGATCGACGCCGATCGCTGGTTCAACACCGGCGATCTCGCCCGCCTCGATGGCGAATGCCTCTATATCGTCGGCCGCACCAAGGAAATGATCATCCGTTCCGGATTCAACGTCTATCCCGCGGAGATCGAAGCGGTTCTCAATTCGCACAAGGACGTCGTGCAATCGGCCGTCGTCGGTCGCGCCATTGAAGGAAACGAGGAGGTCGTTGCCTTCGTGCAGCTGATGCAGGGCACGACAACGAACTCAGACGAGTTGATGGCCTATG
>VAZH01000577.1 GCA_005884465.1 Alphaproteobacteria bacterium
AGGACGTACCAACGATGTCGTTTACAGTGTCGCATCGCTGCCGCGGCATCTTGTTCCCTTGCTTCGATACTGGTGGCATTCCGCGCCCGAACGGCACCGGCGGATCTCGCAGTCCTACGCCGCCATCATCGCACTCGCCGCGAACGAGCATGCCGCATTGATCCCGGAGGCGGGAGCAGATCCGCTCGTGCGCCGCAGCGGCTATCGCTCGCTGCACCGGACGGAGGCCGCGCTGGAGGAGGCGGCCGCGGTCGTCGACATGCTCGCATCCGAATACGGCGTGCGGGCGCGTGTCATCGGCCAAGCGGAGCTCGCGGCGGCCGAACCTGCATTGACTGAAACCGGGGCGGGCGCCGTCCACTGGCTCGATCCCTGGACGGTTTCGGAGCCCGGCGCGCTCGTGTCCGCCTATGCCGATCTGTTCACGCGGTGCGGCGGAACTCTCTTCAACGGCGATGCGGCGACACTCAAGCCCGCCGCCGGAGGCGGCTTTGAAGTTCGTTGCAGGGACGGCCGGATCGATGCCGAAGCGGCCGTGGTCGCGCTTGGACCCTGGTCTCCCGATCTGCTGCGCCGGTTCGGGTACCGATTTCCGATGGTCCGCAAGCGCGGCTATCATCGCCACTTCGATGGCGGGAAGAAACTTCATTTGCCGTTGCAGGATCCGGCGTTCGGATATGTGCTGGCGCCGATGGCCAAGGGGTTACGCGTCACGACAGGCGCCGAATTGTCGGGACGTCAGGGATCACTGAGGCCGATCCAGCTCGATCGGGCCGAGATAGCCGCGCGCGGATTGCTCGATCTCGGCGCCGCGGTCGAAGCGGAGCCCTGGAGCGGGGTCCGCCCCTGCATGCCGGACATGCTGCCCGTTGTCGGAGCAGCGCCGCGGCACAAGGGTTTGTGGATGAATTTTGGACATGGTCATCAGGGCCTCACGCTTGGCCCCGCAACCGGCCGCCTGCTCGCCGAATGCATGGCGGGCGAGCAGCCCTTCGTCGACGCATCGGCATTCAGCCCCGCGCGCTACTGATGTCGTCGTTTGGAATGACGGCACTTTTCCATCTTCGCTGAACGTCGTGGAGAAGGCTTTCGCCGGGCATGAGATCACGAAAAAGGGCTGGATCATCAATCCGGCCCTTCGTTTGTTCGCTAGAGCATGATCCGGAAAAGCATGCCCTCGGGCCACGACCCGTTGGGTGGGTCCGGTTTTCCCTCGTGACAAACGCGAAGCGTTTGCGCGGAGATCATGCTCAAACAAAAAGATAGAGCGAGATGACGATTCGAAGAAAAGTCATCACGCTCTAGCTGTGGAGCCTCAAGAGGTTGTTCCCGGCCAGGCCGAGTCTGCTGATCGGTGGCATTGATCCGATACTGCCATGAGGACGGTGCCAATTGTAGCGGTGAAGCCATCTTGGCAACTCGGCGGCGCGTTCTTTTGAGGTGTTGTAAGCCTGGGCATAAGCCCATTCGCGCAAGCTGGTTTGGATGAAGCGTTCGGCCTTGCCATTGGTCTTGGGCGTATAGGGCTTGGTGCGGATGTGCTTGAGGCGAAGGCGCTTGCAGGCTTTGCGGAAGGCAAAGGATTTGTAGCAGGAGCCGTTGTCCGTCATGACACGCTCGATCGTTACCCCGAGGCTCGCATAGTAGGCGACGGCCGCCTTGAGGAAGGCGACAGCACATCCCTTTTTCTCGTTCTTCATGACCTGACTGAAGGCAATGCGGGAAGCGTCGTCGATGCAGACATGCACGTACTCCCAGCCCGGCCCCTTGCCACGGGAGCGCAGGTTGCTCTGGCCGGTTCGATCGCCGGTGATGCGATGGCCGATCCGATTGAACTTGCCGAGCTTTTTGATGTCGATGTGAATCAGCTCACCAGGATGTTCGCGCTCATAGCGGCGCACCGGTTCAGCCGGTTCCAGATCACGCATCCGGTTCAATCCCAACCGCCGCAGGATCCGGCTGACAGTCGCCGCCGACACACCGACCTCGGCAGCAATATGCTTGCCGGTGTGGCGCTGCCGGCGCAACGTCTCGATCACCGTGCACGTGGCGGGCGCTGTTTGGCTTGGCAATGAATGAGGTTTTGAGGACCGATCTCGCAATCCATCCACACCTTCCGCGCGGAAGCGTTCGACCCATTTGGCGACCGTCTTCGCTGTGGTGTTGAACTGGTGTGCCGCCGCGGCCTTCGTCACGCCGCCCTCGACCACGCTCCGCACCATCGCCTCTCGACCTTTCGGCGTCAGAGGCGCATTCTTATGGGTGTCCATTCGGTTCTCCCTCGGAACTCTGAAGCTTCAGCAACCTCAGCTTCCTCGGTCAGGGCCGAATGGACAACCTCCTGAAAGCTCACATCTAGGCGGCACGTGGGATGGTTAGAGCGAAACGATAGCCATCCTTAAGCCCGGGCCCCACTTGCGCGGCCCTCCTCCGCGATGGAATATGGCGGCAAAGGATTTGCCAGGGAGCTTTTCGGCATGGGCGCCTGGTCCGTACGCGCGGTCGTTTTCGGCGGGCTCATCAGTTTGATCGCTTCAGGTTTCGCGGCGGCGCAGACGACGCCGCGGCCGCCGATCGGCGGCTTCGGTTCGCCGCCCGATGCCATGATCTTTT
>VAZH01000112.1 GCA_005884465.1 Alphaproteobacteria bacterium
AATGCTTCAGGCGACATGGCCGTTCCTCCCTTAGACGGTAAATCCCGCGCGCATCAGACGTGCTCATACACCGTTCGTCCGCTGACAATGGTGCGCACCACCCGGCCCGAAAACCGCGCTTCGTCGAACGGCGTGTTCTTGCATTGCGACTTGAGATCGGCAGGGTCGAGTACCCATGGCGTATCAGCATCGATGACGATGACATCCGCGGGAGAACCTGCACGCAGTGTTCCGCCCGGCAAGCCCAAAAGCTCGGCGGGGCGCGTCGACATCGCGCGGATCAGCGCCTTGAAATCCATCTCGCCATTATGGATCAGCCGCAGCGCCGCGGGCAGCATGGTCTGCAGGCCGATCGCACCGCTAGCTGCTTCCGCAAACGGCAGCCGCTTGACTTCGACGTCCTGAGGATTGTGATCGGACATAATGACGTCGATCAATCCGGCGGCAACCGCTGCGACCAGGGCCTGGCGGTCGTCCTCGGTGCGCAACGGCGGCGAAAGCTTCAGGAAGGTCCGGTAGGGGCCGATATCGTTTTCGTTCAGCGTCAGATGATTGATCGAGACCGAGGCGCTCACGGCAAGGCCGTTATCGCGGGCGCGTTTAAGAATTTCCAGCGATTCGATGCAGCTGAGGGAAGCGGCGTGATAGCGTCCACCGGTCAATGCGGCGAGACGCATGTCGCGCTCCAGCATCACCGCCTCTGCGGCATTGGGAATGCCGGCCAGCCCGAGACGCGCGGCGAACTCGCCTTCGTTCATGACGCCTTCGCCGACCAGATTGGGGTCTTCGGTATGGTGGACGATCAGCGCGTCAAAATCCCTCGCATAGGTCAGCGCCCGCCGCATCACCTGCGCATTGGTGACGCTCTTGTCGCCATCGGTGAAAGCCACGGCGCCCGCGGCCTTCAACAGGCCGATCTCGGTCATCTCCAGGCCAAGCAGGCCTTTTGTCAGCGCCGCCATCGGATGGATGTTGACGATCGCGGTGTCGCGGGCACGCCGCAGCACGAAATCGACGGTCGCCGAATTGTCGATGACCGGCGAGGTATCGGGCTGGCAGATGATGGTGGTGATTCCGCCGGTCGCCGCCGCCTGGCTCGCGGAGGCAAAGGTCTCGCGGTGGCTGGCGCCGGGTTCGCCGACGAAGGCGCGCATGTCGATCAGTCCGGGCGCGACGATCTTGCCAGAGCAATTGACGATATCGGTACCCTCGGGCACGCCCGCGGCGCCGATGCCGCGCCTGGACTCGCGGATCGTGCCGTCGGCGATCAAGACGTCGGCGATGCCGTCGAAATCGCGCGCGGGGTCGATCAGACGGGCGTTAGCGAGCAGGATCGGGCGACGGTCGGTCAGCATGATCTATGCGTTCGGCAGGTTGCGGGCGAGCGCCTCGAGCACCGCCATCCGCACCGCCACTCCCATTTCCACCTGTTCGCGGATCACCGATTGCGCGCCATCCGCCACGATTGAATCGATTTCGACGCCGCGGTTCATCGGCCCCGGATGCATCACCAGCGCGTCGGGCTTCGCATAGGCGAGCTTCTTCTGGTCGAGACCGAAATAGTGAAAATATTCGCCCGCTGACGGCACGAACGAGCCGTTCATGCGCTCGCGCTGCAGCCGCAGCATCATCACGATATCGGCGCCATCAAGACCCTCGCGCATATCGCGCGCCACCTCGACTCCCATTCGCTCGATGCCGCGCGGCAACAATGTGGAGGGCGCGACCACGCGGACGCGTGCACCCATGACGTTGAGAAGCAGGATGTTGGAGCGCGCCACGCGCGAATGCATGACGTCGCCACAGATCGCAATCGTCAGACCCTCGAGCCGGCCCTTGTTGCGGCGGATGGTGAGCGCATCGAGCAGTGCCTGGGTCGGATGCTCGTGGGCGCCGTCGCCGGCGTTGATCACGGAACCGTCCACCTTGCGCGCCAATAGCTCGACCGCGCCTGAGGCATGGTGCCTTACCACCAGAATGTCCGGGTGCATGGCGTTGAGCGTCGCCGCGGTATCGATGAGGGTTTCCCCCTTGCGCATCGAGGACGAGGACACCGACATGTTCATGACGTCGGCGCCGAGGCGTTTTCCCGCGATTTCGAACGATGATTGGGTGCGGGTCGAAGCCTCGAAGAACAGGTTGACCTGGGTACGGCCGCGCAAGGATGTGCGCTTCTTGTCGACCTG
>VAZH01000113.1 GCA_005884465.1 Alphaproteobacteria bacterium
GGCCGGAACAAGTCCGGCCATGACCATTGGGGTGATGGTTCGTGAAAACAATAGTGACTGCACTCGCGATCGCCGCCTGCGCTTCTGCAGCGGTCGCTTCAGCTTCCGCGCAGACCCTGCCCGGAGGCTTTGTGTTCCTGCGCGACATCGATCCGACCATCATTCAGGACATCCGCTACGCCGGGTCGAATAATTTTGTTGGCCGGCCGCTCGCCGGTTACGGCGCTGGCGAATGCGTGGTGAAGCGCGATGTCGGAATGGCGCTGAAGCGCGTGCAGCAAGAGCTCACGCCACAAAAACTGTCGTTGAAGATGCTGGATTGCTACCGGCCGACGCGCGCCGTGCACGATATGGTGGTTTGGGGGCGGGATGGCCGGGAAACACCGGCCGGGCGACGGTATAATCCTGCGTTCAGCAGGAAGGATATGTTCCGCCTTGGCTACATCGCAACGCATTCCGGCCATTCCACTGGTGCCGCGGTCGACCTGACGCTGGTCGATCTCACGGCCGATCACTCAGCGCAGTTCGATGCCAACAAGACCTATGCCGACTGCATCGCTGGCGCGGACAACCGCGCCCCCGAAGCAAGCATCGATATGGGCACCGGCTATGATTGTGCCGACCTCAAGGCGCATACCAGGGCGCGATCGATCACATCGGACCAACGCCGATGGCGGAGCGTGCTGGTTGCCGCCATGGCGAAGCAAGGCTTTGTGAACTATTGGAAGGAGTGGTGGCACTTTTCGCTGCCGGGTGCGGGTGGACCCGCCTATGATTTTACGATCACAGCGCGACGCAACTGAGTCTGTCGGCGTGAAACCGAGCCCGTTTCGGCATAGACTGATTCCCGAGATCCCCGACCGTCAGGACCGGCCATGACGCAAGCCACATTCGCGACCCACGAGGTGCTCAACCAGTCGCCGCCATTCGAGGACGTCGATCTGTTTGCGCTGGACCGCCGCCTGGTAGATGCGGTTGCGGCCAATGGCGGCGCTTCGGCCGCAAAGGAATTGTCCGAGTTCGGCAAACATTGGGGTTCGGCGGCGATGGCGGCGCGGGGGCGCGTCGCCAACGAGAACACGCCAAAGCTGCGGACCTTCGATTCCCGCGGCAACAGGCGCGACGAAGTCGAGTTTCATCCGGCCTATCACGAGTTGATGGCGCACAGCGCCCATGCCGGCGTGCACAATTCGACCTGGACCGCCCAGGGCAAGCCGGCCGGAGGCGCCGCCGAAGTCGTGCGCGCGGCGAAATTCTACATCGCTGCCCAGGTCGAGACCGGCCATTTGTGCCCGATCACCATGACGCGCGCCTCGGTGGCGGCATTGGCGGCGAAGCCGGGGCTTTTGGCAAAGACCATGCCCGTGATCGCGACCCGCGCCTATGATCCCGGCTTCGCGCCATGGTGGACCAAGCGCGGCATGACGCTGGGCATGGGCATGACCGAGAAGCAGGGCGGCACCGACGTGCGCTCCAACATGACGCGCGCGGAACCCGACGGCGACGCCTATCGTATCACCGGCCATAAATGGTTCATGTCGGCGCCGATGTGCGACGCGTTTTTGGTGCTGGCGCAGGCCGACGAGGGACTCACCTGTTTCTTCATGCCGCGCTTCAAGCCGGACGGATCGGTTAATGCGATCCAGTTCCAGCGCCTGAAGGACAAGCTCGGCAACCGTTCCAACGCATCCTCCGAGGTCGAGTTCAACGGTGCCTATGCCGAGTGCGTTGGCGACGAGGGCAAGGGCATTCGCACCATCATCCAGATGGTGCAGCTGACGCGGCAGGATTGCGCGATTGCTTCCGCGGGATTGATGCGATCCGGGCTCGCGCACGCGCTGCATCACGCGAGGCATCGCAGCGTGTTCCAAAAGCATCTCGCCGACCAGCCATTGATGCAGGCGGTGCTTTCAGACATGGCGCTGCATGTCGAAGCCTCGATCGCGCTGGTGATGCGGCTGTGTCGTTCGTTCGACCGCGCGCCTGATGATGCAAACGAAGCGGCGTTTATGCGGCTCCTTACGCCTGCGATAAAATACTGGGTTTGCAAGAGCGCGCCGGGATTTCTCTACGAGGCGATGGAGTGTCTCGGCGGCAACGGCTATGTGGAAGAGGGCATTCTGGCCCGGCACTACCGCGAATCCCCTGTCAATGCGATCTGGGAAGGCTCGGGCAATGTGATGTGTCTTGACGTGTTGCGGGCGTTGTCGCGAGAAGCGGATGCGGCCGGCGCGGTCTTGCAGCATCTCGCCGAGCAAGCGAAGGGGCTGCCGGGCGCCGGCGAGGCGGTCATGTTCATCGGCAAGGCGTTCCGCAGGCCGGACTCGGAGCGTGTGGCGCGGTTGGCGGTCGAGAAGCTGGCGCTGCTCGCGGCGGCGGCTGCGCTCAACAAGGTGTCGCCACCTCAGGCGGAATTGTTCGCAGCGACCCGGCTTGCGGTGGGCCACCCCAGCATGTACGGCGCCGTCGACCTCGCCAACGAAGATATAAGGAGCCTGCTGCAACGGGCGCTGCCGTGATCTCAACGAAAGCATCATTGCCGGGCCTGACCCGGCTATCCATCTCGTCAGAAGAATCTTGCGAAGAGTGTGGATGTCCGGATCAAGTCCGGGCATGACGACAGTCAAAACCTGAAAGTCATTTGATGGATTCTCTCGAAATCCCTGTCGGATCCGCCGCGCCGGCGCTCACGCCGATCATCGGCACCCAACGTCCGCCCCGCATCTGGAGATTCTGGGGCACGGCATTGTGGGGCCTGTTCATCTTCGCGGCGATGTTCATTGGCCAGATCGGTGTGGTGGCTTGGTTTATGCTGCGGCGGGGAGGGCCGATCGATATCTCCGCCGCGGTCCACGTGGTTGGCGCGGGCCTGACGATTTCACTCTCCGTGATGATGGGTTTGCCCGCGGTGCTCGCAGCGCTGTGGATTGCGATTCGTATCTCGCGTACGCCGTTTGCCGATTACCTCGCGCTGCGCCGGCCGTCATGGATCGATCTTGCGATCGGTGCCGTCGCGCTGATTGTTCTGGTCATGGGGTGGGATCTGCTGTCGCGCGCGGCGGGACGCGAAATTGCTCCCGGCTTTATGAGAGAAGTGCTGAATTCGGCGCGCGCCGACGGCTCGCTATGGCTGCTGGTGATCGCATTCGTCGTCGCCGCGCCGACCTCCGAGGAATTTTTTGCGCGCGGCTTTCTCTACCGTGGCTGGTCGGAATCGTTTCTCGGCCCGGTTGGCGCCATCGTCCTGTCGTCGCTGGTTTGGACCGCGCTGCATCTGCAATACGACTGGTTCTTTTTCTGCGAAGTGTTTTCGATCGGCCTGCTGCTCGGTTATCTCCGCTATCGCTTTAATTCGACCTGGCTGACGGTGATTGTGCACGGCCTCAATAATCTGGCTGCGCTGGCGCAGACCATATTGCTTACCGGACAGGGGTGAGGGCTTTCAGGTCGGCATTTCGCGCAAGTTCGCCAGCCGATCGAGTGCACCCTGCAGGATGAAGATCGCGGCGTGTTCGTCGATCACCTTCGCGCGCCGGGCCCGGCTCATGTCCATGCCGATCAATTCGCGTTCGACCGCCGCTGTGGAAAGCCGCTCGTCCCACAAGGCAATCGTGAGATCGGTGAGTTTCGAAAAATTGTGGGCGAAGGCGCGGGTGGATTGCGCGCGCGGTCCCTCGCTGGCGTCCATGTTGATAGGCAGGCCGAGCACGAAACCCACTGCGTTGCGTTTGCCGGCAATGGCGAGCAGGCGCGTCGCATCGGCCTTGAAGGCGCTGCGTTGAATGGTCTCGACCCCGGTCGCGAGCCTGCGATCGGGATCGGATACCGCTACGCCGATGGTCTTGGTGCCGAGATCAAGCCCGACCAGCGCTCCGCGTTCAGGCCAGTGCGCGCTCGCCTCGATCAGCGGTAGGATGAGGGCAGGCATGGCCTCGCATAACACGCGGGCTGCGCTGCGCGCAAAGCGGGAAAGGCAGATGATAATGGATCGGCTGACATTATTCGGACTGTTAGCCGTGACCGCGATGCTGGTGTGCTACGCGCTCGAGGATCGCAGCCGCTGGTTCATCCTCGCCTTCGCAGCCGCTTGCGCGCTGGGGTCAATTTACGGATTTTTGCAGGGTGCGTGGCCATTTGGACTTGTCGAGGCGGCGTGGGCAGCGGTCGCGCTGCGGCGCTGGAACGTCAGGCGGAGCGCGAATGCATAGCTCGCCAGCATCGCTGGTGCTAATCTCGAATCTGGCCCGCGGCAACGACGCCCTCCCCAATCACCTCAACGAGCAGATCATGTGGCCGGACCGGCGACTTATCGACCTTTTCAAGACCGAATTTCCCATCGTTCTGGCGCCGATGGCTGGGGTCATGGACGCGGACCTCGTCATCGCGGCGGCTCAGGGCGGCGCGCTGGGTTCACTGCCGTGTGCGCTATTGTCGGTTGAGAAGGCGCGCGAGCAGGTCAATATCATCCGGCAGCGGGTGTCGGCGCCGGTCAATATGAATTTCTTTTGCCACAAGCCGGCCGACGCCGACCCCAAGCGCGAGGCTCAGTGGACAGAGCGGCTCGCGCCTTATTACAAGGAGTTGGGGCTCGATCCGGCGGCGCCGATCAACGCTGCCAATCGCGCGCCGTTCGACGCCGCAATGTGCGAACTGGTCGAGGAGCTGAAGCCCGAAATCGTGAGCTTCCATTTCGGCCTGCCGGACACGGCGCTGCTCAAGCGCGTCAAGGCGGCCGGCTGCGTCGTGATCTCGTCGGCGACCATCGTGAAGGAGGCGATCTGGCTCGAGGAGAATGGCGTCGATGCCATCATCGCGCAGGGCGCCGAGGCCGGCGGCCATCGCGGCATGTTCCTGACCGACAATATTGCCGAACAGCCGGGCACGTTCGCGCTGGTGCCGCAAGTGGTCGACGCGGTGAAAGTTCCGGTGATCGCGGCGGGCGGGATCGCGGACGGCCGCGGCATCGCGGCGGCGTTCGCGCTGGGTGCGGCCGGCGTGCAGATCGGCACCGCGTATTTGCGCTGTCCGGAATCCAAATTGATCGCACCGGCTCGATCGGCGCTGGGCCAGGCTCGGGATGATTCCACGGTTCTCACCAATGTGATGACCGGGCGTCCGGCGCGGGGAGTCATCAATCGTGTAATGCGCGAGGTCGGGCCGATTTCGGGTGATGCGCCGGCGTTTCCCCATGCCGCAACGGGCTTGGCGCCCCTGAAGGCGGCGGCGGAGAAGCTCGGCAAGGTCGATTTCACCAATCTCTGGGCCGGGCAGGCGGTGCGGCTTGGCCGCGAGATGCCGGCAGCCGAGCTTACCCGGGCGCTGGCGGGCGCGGCGCTGGCGCGGCTGAGCCAGATGGCTCGCTGAGGCCGCCGCCCGCGGTTGCGGCGCAAAAGCCCCCTCTGCTATACGGCGGGCTGAATTTGCCGTCAGAGGCCTTATATAATGTCCGTCGATGCCGCCACCGTTCGCCGTATCGCGCAACTCGCGCGGATTGCGGTCGCTGAGACCGAGGTTCCCCATCTCCAGGGCGAGCTGAACGCGATGCTGGCTTTCGTCGAGCAGCTAAGCGAAGTGAACATTGATGGCGTCGAACCGATGACTTCGGTAACGCCGATGGAAATGAAGAAGCGCCCGGACGTGGTCAATGATGGCGATATCCCGGACGACATAATCAGGAACGCGCCGGCCACCGACGACCATTTCTTCCTGGTGCCGAAAGTCGTCGAATAGGTTTCATAGCGTTTTCGAGCGAAGTGGATACCGGTTCGCGTGAAGAAAACGCGTCAAATGAACTAAAGCGTTTTCGAGCGAAGTGGATACCGGTTCGCGTGAAGAAAACGCGTCAAACGAAAAAGAGTCTCGGAAAACCCAATGTGTTTGCTCTGCGACGATGAGAAGGCCTATCAGGCCTATATGAATTATCTCGACGCGATGGAGCGGCAAGGCAAGGTCACCGATCCCGACAAGGCGATGGATGCCGTGCTTGATGCGCTCGAAGCAGCCGATAAGGCCCGCATCGAGCAAGACGACCCGGCCAACGACAAGACGCTGTCTCCATTCTTCTGCAGTCGGGTTAATAAATGACCGATTTGACATCGCTGACGCTCGCCCAGGCTCGAAGTGGCCTGGCGAGCAAATCCTTTACCTCCCTGGAATTGACCGACGCGCACCTCCAGGCGATCGAAGCCGCACGGGTGCTTAACGCTTTTGTCATGGAAACGCCGGATCAGGCCCGCGCCATGGCGCGCGAGGCTGACGCCAAGATTGTCAAGGGCGAAGGCGGTCCGCTCGCCGGCATTCCGCTCGGGATCAAGGACCTGTTCGCAACCAAGGACGTGCGCACCACGGCGTGCTCGAAAATCCTCGGCAATTTCGTGCCGACATACGAATCCACGGTCACGTCGCAGCTCTGGCGCGACGGCGCGGTGATGCTGGGCAAGCTCAACAATGACGAGTTCGCGATGGGCTCGTCGAACGAGACCTCCTGCTTCGGTCCGGTGGTCAATCCGTGGCGGCGCGACGGCGCCAACACCACGCTGGTACCAGGCGGCTCGTCCGGCGGCTCGGCGTCGGCGGTGGCGGCGCTGTTGTGCATGGGCGCGACCGCAACCGACACCGGCGGCTCGATCCGCCAGCCAGCGGCATTTACCGCGACCGTCGGCATGAAGCCGACCTATGGCCGCTGTTCGCGCTGGGGAATCGTCGCCTTCGCATCCTCGCTCGATCAGGCCGGGCCGATCGCGCGTACCGTGCGGGATGCTGCGATCCTGATGCGCTCGATGGCCGGTCACGATCCCAAGGACACCACGTCGGTCGATCGCGCGGTGCCGGATTACGAGGCCGCGATCGGAAAATCCGTAAACGGCATGAAGATCGGCATACCACGCGAATATCGCCTCGACGGCATGCCCGCGGAAATCGAAAAGCTCTGGAGCGAGGGCGCGGCGTGGCTCCGGTCCGCGGGCGCCGAACTGATCGACGTTTCGCTGCCTCACACCAAATACGCGCTTCCGGCTTATTATATTGTCGCGCCGGCTGAGGCTTCGTCGAATCTCGCGCGCTATGACGGCGTGCGCTACGGCCTGCGGGCACCCGGGCGCAGCGTCGGCGAGATGTATGAAAACACCCGCGGCGAAGGCTTTGGCGCCGAAGTCCGCCGCCGCGTCATGATCGGCACCTACGTGCTCTCGGCCGGCTATTACGACGCCTATTATCTGCGCGCCCAGAAAGTCCGCACCCTGATCAAGAAGGATTTTGAGGACTGTTTTGCGAGTGGCGTTCACGCGATCCTGACGCCGGCGACGCCCTCGGCGGCGTTCGGCATCGGCGAGAAGGGAGCCGACCCCATCGAGATGTATCTCAACGACATCTTCACGGTGACGGTAAACATGGCGGGACTACCCGGCATCGGCGTTCCCGGCGGCAAGGATTCGCAAGGTTTGCCGCTCGGCCTGCAGTTGATCGGCCGCCCGTTCGACGAGGAGACGCTGTTCTCGCTCGGCGAGGTGATCGAGCAGGCGGCGGGGCGGTTCACACCACCGAGGTGGTGGTGAGCATGGCCGATTTCAAAGCCAGTCTGTCGGGCACAGCCCCCGCGCCCGAGCTCGACGCGCCGCTTGCCGCGCTGTGGTGGGCCGCGAAGGGCAAGTGGGACGAGGCGCACAAGATCGTTCAGGATGAAGAGACCGCTGATGCAGCCTGGGTCCATGCCTATCTGCACCGTGTCGAAGGCGATCTCGGCAACGCCGGCTATTGGTACAGGCAAGCTCATAAACCGGTTGCGAGCGACCCTCTCGAAACCGAATGGGAGCGGATCGTTTTGGTGCTGCTGCAGACTGGTGGACGAGCATGAGCGCGACAAGTCCAAAACTGATAAAAGGCGCTACCGGCGACTGGGAAGTCGTTATCGGCATGGAAATCCACGCCCAGGTCACCTCAAACTCAAAACTGTTCTCCGGCGCCTTGACCGAATTCGGCGGCGACCCCAACAGTCATGTTTCGCTGGGCGATGCGGCGATGCCGGGCATGCTGCCCGCGATGCCGGGCATGCTGCCCGTGATCAACGAATTTTGCGTCGAGCAGGCGGTTCGCACCGGGCTTGGGTTGAACGCGCAGATCAATCTGCGCTCGGTGTTCGACCGCAAGAACTATTTCTATCCGGATTCGCCGCAAGGCTACCAGATCAGCCAGTACAAATCGCCGATCGTGGGCGAGGGCGAAGTTGAGGTCGAGCTTTCCGGCGGCGAAAGCTTCACCGTCGGCATCGAGCGGCTGCATCTGGAGCAGGATGCGGGCAAGTTGCTGCATGACCGCAGTCCGACCATGTCTTATGTCGACCTCAACCGGTCCGGCGTCGCCTTGATGGAGATCGTTTCCAAGCCGGACCTACGGTCATCCGAGCAGGCCAAAGCCTACTTGACGAAGCTGCGTTCGATCCTGCGCTACCTCGGCACCTGCGACGGCGACATGGAGAAGGGTTCCTTACGCGCCGACGTCAACGTCTCCGTGCGCAGGTCGGGAGAGCCGCTCGGCACCCGCTGCGAGATCAAGAACATGAACTCGATCAATTTCATCGGCCAGGCGATCGACCGTGAAGCAAAGCGCCAGATCGAAATCCTCGAGGAGGGTGGCACGATCGATCAGGAGACGCGCCTTTACGACCCCGGCAAGGACGAGACCCGTTCGATGCGCTCCAAGGAAGAGGCGCATGACTCTGCTGCCGCTCGAGTTCAGCGAAAGCTACGTCGCCGGTCTGAAGGCTAACCTGCCGGAATTGCCGGACCAGAAGAAAGCCCGCTTCATCGCCGACTTCGGCCTCTCGCCCTATGACGCCGGCGTGCTGGTAGCCGAACGCGAGAGCGCGGATTTTTACGAAACCGTGCTGGCAAAGCTTAAGGACAAGGTCCGCGACGGCAAGCTCGCCGCCAACTGGGTGATCAACGAATTGTTCGGACGGCTCAACAAGGAAGGCCGGGACATCTCGGCGTCGCCGGTGTCGGCCGAACAACTCGGGACCATCGTCGATCTGATCGGCGAGGGCACGATCTCCGGCAAGATCGCAAAGGACCTGTTCGAGATCGTCTGGCAGGAGGGCGGCGACCCCCGCGCGCTGGTGGAGGCGCGCGGCATGAAGCAGGTCACCGACCTGGGCGCGATCGAGAAAGTGGTCGATGACATCATCGCCGCCAATCCCGACAAGGTTGAACAGGCGCGCGCCAAACCCCAACTGATCGGCTGGTTCGTCGGCCAGGTGATGAAGTCATCCGGCGGCAAGGCTAATCCGCAAGCCGTCAACGATCTGCTCAAGGCCAAACTTGGCATCTGACGTCGGCGCGACGTCACGTCGGCGCTCTCGCAAGCGCCTCGCTTCAAGCGCGCGCGCGTGCACCAATCGCTCATCATAAGCTTACGGTGCATCGCGAGACCAAAACCGCAGTTGCGAATCAGCGGCGGCGATTCGCGCAAAAAGCCGGTTTTGGCGAGCGACGATGCGGCGCGAAGCCGTTGACCATGAAAATTTTTTTATTGCCAAAAACCGCGACTCAGAGTCCGCGCAACGTGCCTTTAGCCGGCCTCGATCAGTCGCGATGACATCGACTGCGCGCCGATCCTTCAATGAATCAATGACGAAAATGCCTGCGGCACAGGCGCTTCTTGCGATATTGACAGCCGACGGCGTCGGATTTTCAGCTCCATCTCGCATCGCTGCGCGAATGCATATTGGTGTTGTCGATGAATGCGCGCAGCAAGTCCGCGCTTGGGCACGTCAACACTTCCTTAAGCAGGACGCTGCTTTTTTCAATGTGTTGGTGTATTCGGGATGCAGTGCATTTCGATTCCCGAGTGCACGCAGCGACTAAGCCATCTCACTACATTAGGAGGGCAACATGGCCAAGAAAGCTAAGAAGGCAAAGAAAGCGAAGAGCGCAGTGAAGAAGACTGCGAAGAAGACCCGCCGGGTCAAGAAGAAGAAGTAAATCTCGCTTCCAGAAATTGCCGGCGGCTTGATGCCGGCACGTCACGAGAGCCTTGAGGACGATTTGCTTTTCGAAGCTGATTAAATCGGACGGCTCTGGTCGACGAAAGAGGGTGTCGGCGAGACATCAGGTCAAACGGCTGGATCGACGTTTCGAACGGTTCGAAAACGGTCCGGCAGAAGAAATAGGTTTTCTTCGTTCGGTGCGGATCTCTTAGCTCCGCAATTTCACCGGCGATCTTTAAGCCCTAGTGAAATCTGGTCCTGACGTGTTCGCCGACGCCCTCGTTCCCAGTGCCGCCGCTGTTGATGCCCGGCGCTTTTCTTTTTCCCCAAAATCCTTTTTGCGATCTCTCAGGTGCGCGCCGGAAAAAAGCGTTTCCGTCGGAATGGCGTTAGTGGCCTACCGTTTATTGCGCGGATTACGTTGCTCCCATTTGGTACAGCATCTAGGCGCCACGTCGCTGGCGCGCG
>VAZH01000557.1 GCA_005884465.1 Alphaproteobacteria bacterium
TGAGACCGGGCCCCACGCCATGGTTCGGCTGCTGGCCCGAATCGTCGGTGTTGGTGTCGAGACGGCTGATATGCTGGTTCATGAGGTGCTGTCACGGCCCATGCGCGACCGCAGAGCTGTGGCGCGCTACGCCGGCCTAACAGGCTCGCCGGATGAGAGCGGCGCGCAACGGCGCGAACAAGGGCTCGCCAGAGCCGGCAACGCCCGGGTCCGCCGCGGCATGATCCAACTCGCCTGGCGCTTTCTGATGTTTCAGAAGGAGAGCGCGCTGGCATTGTGGTATCGCGCCCGCACCGCTGATAGCCGTATTGGCACGCGCAAGACCATGATCGTCGCGCTGGCACGCAAACTGGTCATTGCGCTCTGGCGTTTTGTCACCACCGGCGAAACATTGGAGGGCGTCATCCTGCGTCCAGCGTCCTGAAAGGGCTTACCGGAACGAGCATAGAACTCAGCACCATTCGGCGCTCGCGCTGGCTCTACAGCGCGACTGCCGAATTGACGATCCGAGGGGGCGGGAAGCCGTATTCGAACATGGCACTTGAGGCCGACCGATAGAATGGACCCGCCGCCCGGAGCTTCGCCGCCGATGCGCATGACGGCATCATGGTCAGGATCAAACGATCCTACCGCATACAGATCCTATGCAGGTGCGGCGACAACTCTGGTAAGTCGACGTCGCCCACCACTGAGTCGAGGGAGCGACCAATGCATCTCGCTACTACTCTTCCCATTCCAGAGCAGACCGGCATCCCCGGAGACCGTGCCACTTTATTCGTCTCGTTAGAGCTGAGTCGTTCGACATGGGTTGCAACTTCGCTGGCGCCCGGCAGCAAGAAGATGTCCAAGCACACGCTCGTGGGCGGCAACGGACGCGAACTGCTCGAACTTCTTGCGCGGTTGAAGACAAGAGCCGAGCAACGCATTGCCGCGCCGGTCAAGGTTATGACGATCCACGAAGTCGGTCTCGATGGTTTCTGGATTCATCGCTTGCTCGACGCCAACGGCGTCGACAGCCACGTCGTCGATCCCGCGTCGGTTGCCGTGCCTCGACGCCACCGGCGCGCCAAGACAGATGCGATCGACGGCGAGACGCTCCTGCGCACGCTGATGGCTTGGCAGCGAGGCGAGCCGCGGGTCTGCGCCATGACAGTGCCGCCAAGCCCGAGCGAAGAGGACTGCCGTCGCATCTCGCGCGAGCGAGCGGCGCTGCTACGGGAGCGCATTCGCCACACCAACCGCATTCGAGGACTGCTGTTTGGCCAGGGGATCGCCAACTACAATCCGTTGAATAAAAACCGCCGGGAACGTCTGAAGGAACTGCGGACTGGAGACGGGCGCTCGGTGCCAGTTCGCCTCGAGGCCGAGATTCTTCGCGAGATCGACCGGCTTGAGCTGGTTTTACGCCAGATCAGCGAAGTCGAAGCTGAACGCGATGAAATGTTGCGGCCGGCGGAAGCGAGCTCTCCGGCTGCATTACTTATGCGGCTCAAGGGCATTGGAGCGGAGTTCGCTACTGTGCTCTACCTTGAGGGTCTGTTCCGCCGTTTCGAGAACCGACGGCAGTTGGCGGCCTATGCAGGCCTGGCTCCCAGCCCATGGAAGAGTGGCAGCATCGACCACGAACAGGGCATCTCGAAAGCAGGAAATCCACGGCTGCGCACGACAATGATCGAGCTCGCTTGGATGTGGGTGAGATATCAGCCCGACAGTGCTCTCAGCTGTTGGTTCCGCCAGCGCGTTGGCTCAGAGCGCGGCCGAACCCGCCGCATCTCGATCGTAGCACTCGCCCGTAAACTACTCATCGCCCTCTCGAGATATGTCACCCATGGTGAGATCCCCGCGGGTGCTGTCATGAAGGCAGTCTGAGACATCCGGGAAGGCGGGAATCATTATCACGAGTTCCACGAGGCCTGATCAGCCGCGTTGGATCCGGGCGGGTGGACCGTCACAGACAGTGGCTGCGATATGCCGGAATACAGCATGGACCCACCCTCCCGAGCCCGATGACCTCCAGAATGAGGGATTGTGGTGCCAGCCGCTCTGTGAACGGCGACCGAATGTGAGGTTCTGCGGGCATCAAAGCCGCAGTCGACAGATGGGCTCGAGCCTCGGATGCAACGATTCAACAACGGAACAGCGTGTCGGAAAGATGATGGACGACGCTTGACGGTGCCACCCTCATGTGAAGTCTGTGGCACGAAGATGCGCCCCACCCAGGCGAGCTCCCCTCGGATCATCAACAGAGGCACCGTCCAGACGCCGAAGCTGTGCAAAAAGCCCCGTCGCAGTTCATCATCGCTCCGCGTACTCAGGCCTCAAGCGCTGCGAAACACAAGCGCCGCTAAGCGGCAAGCCGCCTAGCTTTGCTACCGTTTCGGTCCC
>VAZH01000558.1 GCA_005884465.1 Alphaproteobacteria bacterium
CATTCAAAGAAGGCCGCGCCGATGGCGAATGGCGTATTCATTGCCACGTGCCGCTGTTTCTTTCCGACCTTGGCGAGATCGGATCCACCCGTGCCGATCTTGAGGCTGTCTTGGCGGCGTTTCGGCGTAAATCACGCTCGTCTCATTTGGAAGTCGAGACCTACACCTGGGATGTTCTACCGGACCATTTGCGAACCGGCTCCAAGGCCGCCGACATCGCGCGCGAGATTTCGTTCTGCGTGAAGGAACTTGTCGGATGAGCGTGACCGCCATCCAGATGCCCAGCCTGTCGACGCTGTTGCGGCTTGGCCGGATTTCCAACGTACCGACAGTCTGGACCAACGTCCTTGCCGGTTCAGTCATTGCCGGCGGTGGTCAGCGTCCGGATCAGATCGCGCTGATCCTGATAGCAATGACCGCCTTCTACGTCGGCGGCATGTACCTCAACGATTTTTTCGATCGCGCCATCGATGCGCGGGACCGCCCGGGACGTCCGATTCATGCCGGCGAAATTCGCGCGGCCACGGTCTCATGGATCGGCTACGGTCTGCTCGCAACGGGCATCGTTCTGATGATTCCGTTCGGCCTCGTTCCGATGATTTGGGGTGCGCTGTTGGCGGCTGTCATCGTGCTCTACGATGTCTGGCACAAGGGCAACGCTCTCAGCCCGATCATCATGGGGTTGTGCCGCGCGCTGGTCTACATCGGGACCGGTGCGGCGGTGACCGGCAGCACCTCGCAGGCAACGATCGTCGGCGCCGTTGCGCTGGCGAGCCACGTGGCAGGCATAACCTACGTGGCCAAGCAGGAAAGTCTCGATCGAATGGGAAGCCTTTGGCCGCTCGTGCTGCTTGCCGCGCCGTTGTTCGTCGCTCTGCCCGCTGTGTTCAACGGATGGGTCGTCGTCGTTGCTTTCCTTCTGCTTTTGGCGGCGGACGCGTTTGCGATCCAGTTATTGGTAAGACGGCCGTCGCCGGGCGCGGTGCCGCTTGCGGTATCTGGACTGATCGCGGCGATTTGCCTGGTGGATGCACTGGCGATCGCGCGGGCGGGAGGCGGCGTCCTGCTGGTCGCATTCTGTATGCTAGGCTATCCGCTCACGCGGCTATTGCAGAAATCCATTCCTGGGACGTAGTTATCCCATGCCTGATGCCCCCGGCTCGGACCAAGACTCCGGCAAGACCGCCGTATTGGATGGATTTCTTACACTCGCCGACGAGTGGATCGCGCAAAAGGCAGATGATCGCGGCGTCGCGTGGTTTCGTGGGGCCGTCCACGATGTGAGACATACCGCAAACCAGCGAACGCTCGGTGTTGTGATCGGTCTTGCGCCCCGGCGACTCGGTAAGGCCGATCTCTCGCTCTCGGAGGCGGAACTGGCGCGGGCGGAGGCGCTGCGTGTGGGCCTTGACCCCAGCGATTGGAGTATCGATCAGTTGGCCCGCATCGCGCTGATGGCCGCAAGCCATGCAGGAGACGATGCTGCCTTCGCGTCGCGGTTTGACAGCTTTTGCGCCACGGCCGAAATCAATGAGCTGATCGCGCTCTGCCGCGGCCTGCCCGTTTATCCGAATGCTGCGCTGATCGAACCGCGGGCGCGCGAAGCGGTTCGTTCCGGAATGAAGCCGGTGTTCGAGGCCGTTGCGCACCGCAATCCATATCCCCGCGAAACGTTCGCAGAGGACGCGTGGAATCAGATGGTAGTGAAAGCTTTCTTCATGGGCTCGACGCTTTGGCCCATTCAGGGATTGGACGACCGCGCCAATCCCCGCCTTGCGCGCATGCTCGTCGGACTGGCCCAAGAGCGTTGGGCAGCGCAGCGTCCCGTCAGTGGAGAAGTGTGGCGGTGCGTTGCGCCACATGCCGACGGCGAATGCGTTGCGGCATTAAAGCATGGCTGGAATGCGGGAAACGATAAAGAACGACTCGCGATCGCGCTCGCGCTGCAGAAGGCGCCGCAAATTTGCGCCGATTTGCCGGCGGATGAAATTGCAAAGTTCCAGACCAGACTGGCTTCCGAAAGAATGAGCTGGCGCGATCTGGCATGAGCGGATTGCGAAACTTGCGAGCATGGGCGTGGGTGCTTCTGAAACTCCTGTCAGGATTGCTTACCATTTCACTTCTTATTCAGTTTTTTATTGCCGGGATGTCGGTGACGAGCCCAGATTGGTGGGCCTATCACAAGGTTTGGGTGGGAACCTTCCAGTGGCTGGTGCCGCCACTGCCGGTATTCGCCTGGCTTTGCGGTAAGCCGCGTGGGCGCCGCGTCGTTGTGGCGTCCTTGCCGATTTTGCAAATTGCACTGCAATACCTTCTTGTGCACCGCGCGCTTGACGGCCGGTTACCAATCGGCGTCGGACTTCACGCCGTGAATGCCGCACTGTTGCTGCTCGTCGCGCTTGCGCTGACGCTCGGTTGGCCCGAGGACAAAAAGCCGTCTGGTGGTCGGCATTGGTGATCGAGAAAGTTCTCGATCCAGATTTCTGAAATTGACGATGTGCTCCCTGATGCGTTTCCAGTTGCAGGTTTGCGCCAACCCGAT
>VAZH01000114.1 GCA_005884465.1 Alphaproteobacteria bacterium
CTTGACGACGTGTCGTAACGCGCCTCGAAAGAAGGGTCAAATGACCTCTCACTCGTCATGGGCGGGCCTGTCCCGGCCATCCACGTCTTATTTACAGCGCGCTGGTAAAAAGGACGTGGATGCCCGGCACAAGGCCGGGCATGACGGCTGATAGGTCGAGGTTCAGCCGCCCTTAACTATACTTCCTTAGCCCGCCTTCACCGAACACATAGACCGCGCCCTGCTCGATGGTCAGGTCGGCGGCGCTGGTGGGCGTTTCGATGCCAAGCGCCACCATCAGCGCCCGTGCCGTGCCGCCGTGAGCCACCGCGACCGTATCCACCAAGACCTGATCATACCAGTCACGCGCCCGGATCTGCACCGAGGCATAGGTCTCGCCGCCCGGAGGCGACACCGTCCATTTGTCAACCTGACGCCTGGCAAACACCTCGGGATCCCTCGCCTGCATTTGCGCCAGCGTCGAGCCTTCCCAATCACCGTAACCAATCTCGCGCAGCCGATCGTCGATCGAATAATCGCCCGGCGGCAGCCTCAAGGCTCCCCGCACCAGCTCCATCGTCGACCGTGCGCGACCGAGCGGACTTGCCACGTATGCGAGAGCCTGTTCGCTGCGCCCATCGCGCGCGAACAGATCGGCAAGAATGCCGCCGGCGTGGGCTGCCTGCTTGCGTCCGAGGTGATTGAGCGAAGTATCCTGCGCGCCCTGCAGCCTGCCTTCCGCGTTCCACGCGGTCTCGCCGTGGCGGATGTAGTAGATCGTCGGCGCGGGCATCGGACCTGCAAGCTAGTCTTTCGCCAGCGAAATGTCCGGCGCGTCCGGCCGCTTCATGCCGACGACGTGGTAGCCGGAATCGACGTGATGCACCTCGCCGGTGACGGCACGCGACAGATCCGAGAGCAGATACACCGCGCTGTCGCCGACTTCCTCCGTAGTCACGGTGCGGCGCATCGGCGCGTTGTATTCGTTCCACTTCAGAATGTAGCGAAAATCGCCGATGCCGGACGCCGCCAGTGTCTTGATCGGCCCCGCCGAAATCGCGTTGACGCGAATATTCTTCTCGCCGAGATCGGCCGCGAGATAGCGCACGCTCGCCTCCAGCGCCGCCTTCGCAACGCCCATCACGTTGTAATGCGGCATCCATTTCTCGGCGCCGTAATAGGTCAGCGTCAGGATCGAGCCGCCGTCGGTCAGAAGCTTTTCGGCGCGCTGCGCGATCGCGGTCAGCGAGTAGCAGCTGATCAACATGGTCTTGGAAAAATTATCGGCGGTGGTCTCGAGATAGCGGCCGTCGAGTTGATCCTTGTCGGAGAAGGCGATCGCGTGCACCACGAAGTCGATCTTGCCCCATTTCTCCCTGAGCACGCCGAATACGGCGTCGATGGTCGAGGGATCGGTGACATCGCAATGGCCGAGCAGGATGCCGTTGAGTTCCTTGGCGAGCGGCTCGACCCGCTTCTTCAGCGCGTCGCCCTGCCAGGTGAGCGCGATCTCCGCCCCCGCCGCGTGGCAGGCCCTGGCGATGCCCCAGGCAATCGAGCGGTTGTTGGCGACGCCGAGAATGACCCCGCGCTTGCCCTGCATCAGACCTGAATTTTGCGACATGTAAGTTTCCAATCGGACCTTGATCAGCTCTCGGGTACACCAGCCCTCCCGGCCGGTACAGCCCCAAATCCGCTGCCGGTCCGGGCTGTTTGCCTCGCAACCTTAATAGCCGGAATAGTCGCGGCATTTCGGTGTTATGTTGGACAAGGCGTTGGCGCACTTTGACGCCTACCGGACACGCTATGATCGAGCGTCAATGACTGCATTTCGCGAGAGTATCGAAGCCATGATCCCGGCCCTGCGCCGCTACGCGCGCGCACTGGCGCGCGATGCCGACGTCGCCGACGATCTGGTGCAGGATACGCTGGTGCGGGCGCTGCGCTCGGAACGGCTGTTTCTGGGCGGCGACGTCAGGAGCTGGCTCTATACCATCCTGACCAACCTCAACAAGAACCGGCGGCGATCGCTGGCGCGACGGCCGCAATTCATGCCGCTGCTCGACAATAATCCCGACGCCAGCGGGACCGAAGCAGAGGGCCGCGATATCGCCCGGGCGCTCGCAACGCTGGTGGAGGAGCAGCGCGCGGTGCTGCTGCTGGTGATGCTGGAAGGATTGAGCTATCGCGAGGTCGCCGACATTCAGGGCGTGCCGATCGGGACCGTGATGTCGCGACTCGCCCGCGCCCGCGCCCACGTGAAAGCCTCGCTTGAGGGCGAACGCCCGGCGCTGCGGCGGGTGAAATGATGGCAAGTAATATGCATGTGGATGTGATGAACGAGTTTAGGCCGCGACGGTTTTCTTGTCTTTCCTCCCTGCGGGCAAAGAAATGGCTACCGGACGGCAAGCAATTTTCAATTTAGATTAGACAGAGACAACGACCATGAGCGATCCAAAGATTCCCGTCACCGAAGACGAGCTGCACGCCTACGTCGACAACGAATTACCGGCGGAGCGTCGCGGCGACGTCGAAGCATGGCTCGCAACGCACCCTGACGATGCCGAGCGGGTGCGATCGTGGCGCACGATGGCAGACGCGCTGCATGCGCGCTACGACGCCATCGCCGACGAGCCGATACCCAGGCGGCTTGAGATCGAGCGGCTGGTACGGCAGCCGCGCAAATGGATCTACGGCGTGATCGCCGCGGCGCTGGTGGGGTTCATCGCCGGCGGCGGTGTCGGCTGGCTGGCGCATGGCGTGGCCGCTTCGCCGTCGACATTCCAGAATTTCACGCTGGATGCGCTGGACGCCCACCGGCTCTACGTGGTCGAGGTTCGCCATCCGGTCGAGGTGCCTGGCAGCGAACGCGCGCATTTGCAGCAATGGCTGACCAAGCGCTGCGGCTGGGACGTACGCGCACCGGAATTGGACGCGACCGGGTTGAAGCTCGTCGGCGGCCGGCTGTTGCCCGGCCCTACCGGCCCTGCATCGTTTCTGATGTATGAGAGCGCATCGGGCGAGCGCTTCACGATCTACACCGCGCGCGCGGCAGCCGGGACGACGCAGATGCGCTATGCCAGGCAGGATAAGGATGGCGCGCTGTTTTGGGCCGAGCGTGGCGTGGCCTATGTGGTCAGCGGCAGCAGCGACCGCGAGCGCCTGACTCAGGTCGCGCGCCTGGTCTACGACCAGACCGAGAAGAGCGGCGGGTGAGGCGAATCAAGTGCATCACAGCCGTTGTCCCAATTCCGACATTGAAAATCTGGAATCAAGACATCGACGCGTCTCAAAATCGCACCGGGTGATCACGCGAAAATGAGAAGCGTTCGATCCGCCGATCGACGCGAGCGGCCTCGATCGGGGTTTAGTACCGCGCTGGTCCCCCTTTCGAGGCCGCACCTTTTCGGCTGGCTTGAAGCGATCAGCTAAGATCGCCGCGCGGATTGTAGGGGTGTCCGTCGCGCCACTTCTGCATCAACGTCTCGAGTTCGGCATCGTTCCCGTCCGGAAGCATGATGCGGGTGGTGACGAACAGGTCGCCGGTACCGCCGTTCGCTTTCGGCAATCCCTTGCCCTTCAGGCGAAAGGTGCGGCCGCTCGAGGTGTTCTTCGGTATCGACAGTTCGACCGCGCTGCCGAGCGTCGGCACGCGAACCTTGCCGCCGAGCACGGCTTCATACAGCGTGATCGGCAGATCGATGCGAAGGTCGCTGCCGTCGACCTTGAAGAATGGATGTGGCGCGATATTGACCGTAATCAGGAGATCGCCAGGGCGGTGGCCGGGCGCCGTCTCGCCCTGCCCCTTCAGCCGGATCTGCTGACCCGCCGCTACACCGGCGGGAATCTTGACATTGAGTTCCTTGCCGGTCGGCAGCCGGACGCGTTTCTCCACGCCCTTCACCGCTTCCTCCAACGATACCGTCATCGCGACGCTGAGATCGAGATCGAGCGCGATCCCCCCGGTGTCGAACTCGAAGGTCGTGCCGCCTCCGCCGGGCCGCGCGCCTCGCGCCGCGGCGCCGCCGAACATGCTGTTGAGGATGTCCTCGAAACCGCCGCCGCCAAAGCCGCCGGGGCCGGCGCCGCCGGTGCGGAATGTGTGGGTCTCAAAACCGCCGCGCCCGCGCGGGTCGCCGCCGGGAAAGCCCTGGAAGCGCGGCTTGCCCTCGGCGTCGATTTCGCCGCGGTCGAACTGCTTGCGCTTGTCCTCGTCGCCGATGATCTCGTTGGCCGAATTGATCTCGGAAAACCGCGCCGCGGCTTTCGGATCGTTCTTGTTGTTGTCGGGGTGATGCTTCTTGGCAAGCTTGCGATAGGCGCTCTTGATCGCCGCCGCGCTGGCGCCCCGCGGCACCCCCAAGACCTCATAGGGGTCGCGCATCCGTCAGGTCTCCTTTATGGGAAATCGGATGTTAAACTCCGGGCTGCTCGCCCAATTCGGTTTGATCTGGGGTCTTCGTGGCATTTTTGCAACGGGATGGCGAGCCCTCAACCCCGTCTCCACGGCTTCAATGTATGAATTTCCCAGCTTCCATGGTCGGTCCGGCAGGCAGCCCCCTCCAACCAGCGTTCCGACCGGCCGTTGACATAGCTCGCCAGAAAATCCCGGCAGGTGCGCCCGTCCGAGGAATAGGCCTGGGCCAGCGGCGTCACCGAACCCCGCGCGCCGGTCTCGGGATTTTCCCAGGGCTGGCTGGAATCCTTGTCACCCTTGGTCAGCACGTCCGAGGCGGCGTTGCGGGCAAAGGCAAGATCGCTGTCGGTGGGTGTCCGCACGGTGGCCGGGGTCCCCCCAATCGAACTCGTAGCCTCGTTGTCGTCCATCCTGGCGAAGGCACCATCGGGGCGAGACAGGCTGCAGCCGCCCGAGCCGACGCCGATTAGAATCAATGTCATCACCGCCCCCGCCGGCCCGATCACCGATAGGCCAACGCGTCCCCATGTCCTATATAGGGCAAGCCTGCATGGGCACTGCAACGCGCTCTGGACCGCGGGCGGATGCAATTCGGGGACTCCGGAAATGGCCGACACGACCTCCATCAAACACCCGACACCATTAACATCCGGTGATTTCACCGATGCCGAGGAGCCGTTTGCGCTGTTTGGCGACTGGTTCGCGGAAGCCGTGAAGGCCGAGCCCAGCGATCCCAACGCCATGTCGCTCGCCACCGTCGATGCCGAGGGCCTTCCCGACGTCCGAATGGTGCTGATGAAGGGCTACGACGCCGACGGTTTCGTGTTCTACAGCCACATCGCCAGCCAGAAGGGCCGCCAATTGGCCGCAAATCCCAAGGCCGCATTGCTGTTTCACTGGAAGTCGCTGCGCCGGCAGGTCCGCATCCGCGGCAAGGTGTCGCCGGTGAGCGAAGCGGAGGCCGACGCCTATTTCGCGACCAGGCCGAAACAGGCCCAGATCGGAGCCTGGGCCAGCAAGCAGTCGCAGCCGCTGGAAAGCCGTTTTGCCTTCGAACAGGCGATCGCCAAGGTCGCCGCCAAGCACATCATCGGGGAAGTGCCGCGCCCGCAGGGATGGAGCGGCTGGCGGATCGTGCCCGCACAATTCGAATTCTGGCACGACCGGCCGTTTCGCCTGCACGACCGCCTCGAATTTCGCCGCGCGGCGCCGGGCCAGCCATGGTCCAAGACCCGGCTTTATCCATAGAGTAAGTCGTCCTGGCCGGGCTAAAGCGCGAAGCGCGTCTTTGTACTAAATGTCCCGGCCATCCACGTCTTTACTCGCAACCAGTTTGAAGACGTGGATGCCCGGCACAAGGCCGGGCATGACAGAGAACGAGAGAACCGTTTATGCCGAATTCTGCCAACACGCCGCGGCGCACGCTGCTCCTGACCGGCGCCAGCCGCGGCATCGGCCATGCGACCGTGATCCGCTTTTCCAGCGCCGGCTGGCGCGTCATCACCTGTTCGCGGCACCCCTTCCCGGAAGACTGCCCATGGGACGCCGGGCCAGAGGATCATATCCAGGTCGACCTTGCCGACCACGCCGACACCACGCGGGCGATTGCGGAAATCCGCGAGCGGCTGGAAGGCGGCGCGTTGCACGCGCTGGTCAACAACGCCGCGATTTCTCCGAAGGCGGGAGGCGGCGGGCGGCTCGGCTCGATCGATACCGATATCGACACCTGGAGCCATGTGTTCAGGGTTAATTTCTTCGCGCCGATCATGATGGCGCGCGGGTTGATCGAGGAACTGAAGGCCGCGAAGGGCTCGGTGGTGAACGTCACCTCGATCGCGGGTTCCCGCGTTCATCCATTCGCGGGAGCGGCATATGCGACCTCGAAGGCGGCGCTGGCCTCATTGACCCGCGAGATGGCCTCGGATTTCGGCCGCATCGGCATCCGGGTCAATTCGATCGCGCCGGGCGAAATCGACACCTCGATCCTGTCGCCGGGCACCGAGAAGATCGTCGAGCAGCAGATCCCGCTGCACCGGCTCGGCACGCCGGACGAAGTCGCGAAAATCATCTACGTGTTGTGCACGGAGACGAGTTCCTACGTGAACGGCGCCGAAATCCATATCAACGGCGGCCAGCACGTGTAGGGCCAGGCGGGCCAAGCCACTTCCATCATTGCGAGCCAACGGGTCGGCGCAAAGCGCCGTCCGATGACAAGCTCCGCGCAGCAATCCAGGCTTCAAACAAAGACTGGATTGTTTCGTCGCTTGCGCTCCTCGCAATGACGGAAGTGGCCTCGGGAAAGCGAAGAACTTCCATCAATCCGCATAAAATTGGCGCGGCCCGCCGCGCAGAAGCGACCCCTCGATGTTGAAGGCGCTGGAGCATTCGTCTTCGCTCTCGCCCTCCGACAGCGCCGCGCCGCAATGCCGGCAGATCCGCGCCGGCATCGCAAGCGCCTTGTCGGCGGCGTTGCGGCCCTGGTGATAGCGCGCGAAATCGACGACGTTGCGGAGCGACGTTATGAGTTTTTCAACCATTGCAAGTCCTCGCGGCTTGAGACCGCGTTATCGCAGAAAGGTTTCGCTCAAACGTTCAGCGCAACGCTCAAATTTTAGCGGAGAGATTGAGGCGGACTTTTTGTCGTCTTCTGCTTTACGTCTCGACGTATTCGGCGATGGTGGTCGGCTGCGGAACCACGATTCCATCGGCCTGCAGGCCGTCGATATGGAACCGGATCGCCTCGCGAATTTCGTTCTCTACCGCCGCAACCGTGTCGCCGGATGCAACGCAACCGGGCAAGTCCGGCACATAGGCCGAATAATTGCCGTTGGCTTTTTCGATGACGACCGCGTAGCGCATCAATGTCGGTCCTTCAGGCCAGACTGCTTTAAGATACTGCTCAGCGTGCCGGGCGCAAGATCATCGGAAGCTTTGCCCGCCACTGTCACGCGTCCCGGCCGAACCGGGTGCTTGTATTGCCGGTGACTGCCGCGCGTTGCAACGAGAAACCAGCCCTCCCCTTCCAGCAACCGGATGATGTCCCTGAACTTCAGCCCGCCCGCGCCGTTGTTACTCCGTACCGCCTCCGGGTGTCGGGATTCTGCCTACAACCACTTCTTCCATTTGAAAAACACGTAAGGCCCGACCGCCGCGAGCAGCATCGCGACCAGCGCGTAGGGATAGCCGTGGACCCACTCCAGCTCCGGCATGATCTTGAAGTTCATGCCGTAAATCGAGGCGATCAGGGTCGGCGGCATCAACACCACGGCCATCACCGAAAACAGCTTGATGATGTTGTTCTGCTCGAGATTGACGACGCCGAGCATCGCATCCAGCACGAAGGTGATCTTGTTGGAGAGATAGGAGGCGTGGTCGGTCAGCGAGATCACGTCGCGCTGCATGGTTTTCAGCTGCTCGCGCATGTCCTTGGTCCATTTGACGCCCTCGACCGCCGCGGCGACGAACGTCACCACCCGCCCGATCGAGACCAGGCTCTCGCGCACCTTGGAGGTGAGGTCGCCCTTGCGGCCGATCGCGATCAGGATGTCGGAATATCGCTTGGCGTGGCCGGTGCGCGCCGTGCCCTCGGGCTCGAAAATAGCGTGGCTGATGGTGTCCATGTCGCCGCCGGCGCGCTCCAGAATGTCGGCGGTACGGTCGATCACCGCATCGAGCAGCTCCATCAGCACCATTTCGCCGGTGATGCCGGGCGAGCAGTAGCGCGCCAGCTTGTTCTCCACCAGCATGAACGGCTTCGGCGCGTCATAACGCACAGTCACCAGCCGATGACTGGCAAGGATGAAGGTCACCGCGGTGGTACGCGGATTGTCGGTGTCCGCCGCGCACATCAGCGTCGCCGTCATATAGCGCGCAGCGTTCTCGATATAGAGCCGGCTGGAAATCTCGATCTCCTGCATGTCCTCCCGGGTCGGCACCGCAATCCCGGCGAGCCGTTCCACCGCCTTGTCCTCGGCAGCGGTCGGTTTCACCAGGTCGACCCAGACCGCGTTCTCCGGCAGCGCGGCGAGATCGGCCTCGGTGACTTTCTTCAGCGAGGAGTCGGACGGGACGTACACCGAAAGCATGGGCAACTCCGAACAGGGCATGCACCCACCCAACAGGACTTAGCTCGATTCTGGCAAGCTCTTCATGCCGCGCATACCACCCGCCGGTGCAGATTTCCGGCAGCGCGGTGGCGGCGGGTGAGCCGATTCGGGCGGCGGCAGCCCCACCTGCCCAAAATTCAACCGAAAACCGAGACATTTGCGGCAAAAAAGACACAGCCGGCGCCTCGCGACACGGGACGGGCATCTAAGTTCTGGAACTACGGCCGATTTCGACGATAATGCGGTCAACTGAGATTAACTGAATCGTGGCGTTCCGGGCGCAAGTTGGCGCGCGGGCGCAAGATTTTCGATTGGAAGTGCGCAATGTCGTCGCTGAGGGTAAAATTGGGAATCCTGGCCGCCGGCCTGATGCTATCGGGCTGCATGCAGGCCACGACCTATGAGGCGACCAACCAGAGCAATTTCAAGCCGCGCGACAAGGAATTGCTGGCCAAGGTTCGTTACGTCAATACTCCGGTCGCCGAGCCGTATCGCCGCGCCATCGTCGACTTTCACCGCAAGGAAGCGCCCGGCTCGATCGTCGTCGATTCCGACAATCACTATCTCTACTACGCGCTCAATGACGGCAAGGCGATCCGCTATGGCATCACCGTCGGCGAAGAAGCGATGACGTGGTCGGGCATCGCCAAGATCGGCAGCATGACCGAGTGGCCGCCCTGGCATCCCACAAAAGGCGAAATCGAGCGGCTCGGCGTTCCGACATTCGTTCCGCCAGGTCCGGACAATCCGATGGGTTCGCGCGCGCTCTATCTCTATTCAGGCGGCAAGGACACCCTGTTCCGGATTCACGGCACCAACCAGCCGGAATATATCGGCGAGTCGATCTCTTCCGGCTGCATCCGGATGACCAACGAGGACGTGATCGATCTGTATAACCGGGTGAAGCTGGGCACCATCGTCGTGGTGCTGGAGCCGAAGCACGGCGACTCGCCGTTCAAGCCACAGATGGCGCTGCAAGCCAGCGGCCTCGGTGGCCCCATGATGCAGTAACCGCCTGCATCGGTTCGCAACGTTTAGATCACGATCCGATTAGATTGAATCGGATTGATCTCTTCTCTTTTCCTTGTTTGAGCACGATCTTTTCTGAAAACCGGTTCCCACTTTTCCGGACCATGCTCTAGAAGCGCCGGTTTTGCCGGCGCTTTTTTGCTGGCGGGCTGGTGTCGCCGGCTTCAGGCTCAGACGTATCGGATCTGGCGGCATCCGATTTCGCAGCCTCGGATTTGGCCGCATTGGGCTTGGTCGCATCGGATTTGTCGGCGACCTCACGCGGCGGTGCTTCATCCGGCCGCTCGGCCGGCAGCAGCGGCGCGATCTGCGGCAGCGGTTCCCACACGTCCCACTGGCAGATTTTGTAGTTGTTGCGCCGCTCCATCAGATCGAGGTGGATGTGGTCCTCGTGGTAGCCGTCCGAGCCCGGCCCCAGCACCGTCGAAAATCGCGCGCACGCCGAATGCAGCACGCTTTCACGCAAGCTTCGCGACACCGTGCGATCGACCAGCGAGATCGACCGGCCGCTTGCGAGCTTTAAGGCGCGAATGTCAATTGCATTGGCGCGACCGTGCTCGGACAGTCTGCCGCCGACCATGCGGTTGCGGCCGCGGCATTCGAAGGAGTCGAAATTGTCGAGGTCGCTGATGACGCTGCCCAGGCTCGCCGCCAGCGGCGCCACATCGGTGCGGATCCACGCCGCAATCGCCGACGCCATCGGGCAACGAAGGATCGCCGCGGGTTTGACTGAAACCCGACGCTTGTCCGGCAGCACCACAGCTTCCAGCCGCACCAGATCCTCGCCGCCCAATCGCCGGGGCCATGGATGTCGGGAATGCTGGGGGCGATGGCGATCTCTTCCGTCAGAGCCAGCCGGCAGGCCGAGGGCGGCGGCGGGGCGGCCGGCGCGGCCTGTTCCGTCGGCTCCCCGGGGGTCTGTTTTCTTGCCCCAGACTTGTCGGGCTCAGCTGCCGGCGCGTCTGCCGGACGGGCCCTGGGCAACGGCACCGATGCCGGGAGCGCGGTCCGGCTCAGCTTCGGACCTCGCTCGCCAGAGAACTCGCTGCCGGCCCCTCGCGACCAGGCGCCGGACTTCCGCGCTGCCGCAGCGGGTGCGATCTGCGCGCAAAGCATCAGCAGAATGGCCGCAACGGTAACCATCGGCCTTTCGCCGCAGGCCAAGCCGGCACAAGGCCATTTGCGACTTGCTTTCTCCGCGCTAAAGTTCATGGCAATTCCGTGAAGACCTGCCGCAAGCGGTAACACCACCAGGAGGGACGTTCGTATGCTTGGATTGATGCAAGACTGGCCTTTGCTTTGTCACCGGATTATCGAGCATGCGGCCACTGTCCATGGAACGCAGGAGATCGTAACGCGATCGGTCGAAGGCCCGATCCATCGCACAAATTACGCCGAAATTCGCGATCGCGCGCTGAAGGTCTCGCAGCGCCTCGACCG
>VAZH01000582.1:0-417 GCA_005884465.1 Alphaproteobacteria bacterium
ATGGTGCCGTTGGAGCGGATCAGGCCATCCATCCGGTCCGCCTTGCGCGCACGCCACTTCGTATCCCAGAATCCCAGCAGGGTCTTGAGGTCCCGGTCAAACGTCTCCGATGTGGCGACGGTTATCCGATATTCACTGGACGCGTCGACCTGCTTCAGGAGGCGGCGGATCTTCTGCCGCGTGTTGGTGCTGAGGGCGTCGAGATAAGCGTTCCAGTCGTTCGGCAGCGTGGCATAGGGACAGAGACTGTTGTCGATCCCGTCGACCTTGATGACCTTGTCGACCTTGGTCGAGTGGAAACTTGCCTTCGGGAAGCAGGCGGTCAGCAGCCGCCACTGCCGCTCGGACACTCTGACATTGTCGAGATGGAGGCGCGCCCAGTTCATCTGCCTGATGGCGCGGGCAAAGGCCGGAATG
>VAZH01000582.1:499-4851 GCA_005884465.1 Alphaproteobacteria bacterium
GGATTTCGCGATCGTGGTCTGCAGCCGCAATGGAAAGAATGCGACGTAAGGCAGATCGGCGGCGTCACGCTCTTTCGCCGCCAGAATGAACCATGGTCCGGAGATAGAGGATAGCCAGCCGCTGAGCCATTTCCATGACAGGAATATCTGCGCTTCGTCGTCCGCGTCGTAGACGGCGTTCCAGTTGTCCTCGAGCTTGGCCAGCGACGGCAGGGTTTCGATGATGTCGATATGCACGATAGCTGCCTTTCCCAATGAGTTCCTGTTTCCTCGTTTCCCGGCCTAGCGCTCCCGGAATGCGCGCATCATGCTGTCGTGAATGGGCCTGACGATGTACTGAAAGAACGTCCGTTCCGTCGTCTTGATGTAGACTTCGGCCGGCATGCCCGGCGTCGGGCTGAAGCCCGGAATATTCCTGCTCTCCTCGCTGTTGAGCTTGACGCGCACGATATAGATGTCGGTCGGTCCTACCTGCTGGGACTTCTTTTCATCCGCCAGCGTATCGGCCGACAGATAGATGACGTCGGCGGAGACCATCGGCGTGATGCGCTGGTTCAGCGCCGTCAGCCGCACCATCGCCATCTGTCCGTGCTTGACGCTATCGATGTCCTGCGGCCGCAATCGCGCCTCGATGATCAGTTCGTCCTTCAGCGGCAGAAGCTCCATGATGTTCTTGCCGGCTTCGACCACGCCGCCCTGGGTATGATAGCGCAGCTTCACCACCACGCCGCTCACCGGCGCCGTAACGCGAACCCGATCGAGGATGCCCTTGGCGCTCAGCATCCGCTCGCGGACGTCAGCCAGTTCGCCACGGACTTCGTGCATCTGCTCGACTGCGGTCTTGATCGCGGTCTTGCGCACGCCATTGATCTGCTCGACCGCACGGGCGATGCGTTCCTTGGCATCGCCGATGTCGCCCATGATGCGGCCGACCTCGCCTTCCAGATTGGCCTTCGACCGCTGCAGCACCATCAACTCCGGCTTGCGCACCAGCCCGGCCTGCACCAGCTTGTCCTTGGTCGCGATTTCCTCGTCGAGCAGAACGATCTGGCGGCGAACGGCGTCGAGCTGCACCCGGGATCCGCGGATTCGCTCCTCCAGGGCGCTGATGCTCTCCTGGATGCTCTTGACGTCGCTGTTGAGGTTGTTGCGGCGTGCCGTGAACGCCATCTGCTGGCTATCCACGATTTCCTTCACCTCGGGCCCATCAGCGCGAGAACGAATGTGCGGCGATCCGCTGAGGCGGGAGCCGCGGCAGCTAGCATGTCAAAGTCCGGTTTTGGAGGCAGCTTGCTGACAAACATGGCGATGTGTCCGCAGATACAGGCCGATTGATCGTAACGACTTCGGCGCCAAAGGCGTACATATCGAAAGATATAAAAGGTTGGGCGAGTGCCTTTCTGCAATCAATGCATGAAAAATGCCGCTTTCTGGCTACCATCTGGCTCCAGTTCCCCTGTTTTTGACGACTTCTTGTCACACTTCCCGCTTCTTGGCATTCCGTTGGAACAAGGGTAAACTTTTTTGCACAATTTAGAGCTAAGTGATCTGTTTCATAGCGACCTAGAAGGGCCCATGGAATCTATCGATAGTTACAGAATGCAATAATCGATAGTCATACGACGTAATCCAGGGGGCGCGTTTATGTCAGTCCCATTTCAGAAAACGGTTTTCCTTGTAGACGCAATGGCCTTCAGGCGGGCTCGCGCAGAGAGCTTTTTAACGTGGGCCCGGAACGAAAGCGTCGAACTGATTTCGCTCGATCCTGACGAAGCCCACGCAAGACTTGTCGAGCGCGCCGGATGCGACATGTTGATTTACAGCGTCGGCGCTCCCTCTCCCCACGAGGTCTTCGCCGAGATACAGGTATTGCATACCCTTCGCCGTGAGGCGGCGCTCGCCATCGTCTCCGACGATGAAAATCCCGCCACCGTTCTCGCTGCAATCCGTTGCGGGGCCCAGGGCTATTTCAGCAATTCCATGCCGCCCGAGCTCGCATTGCAGGCCCTTTCGTTCGTCCTTCACGGCGGCACTTATTTTCCGCCAACCGCCATTCTGGCCAGCCAGGCCTTAAGCGCACCGGCGCCTATCGAATACAGACTGCCTGAACTTTCCCAGGAGCAACCGCTTGCGGGGACTGAACCACAGACGCAGGCGCCGCCTCTCGGGCCGGAGGACGGCCTTTACGAGCCGCAAGGCGCCCTTTTCGACGACAAGGCGGCCAGCGTGCCGCGCTACCATGGCTTCAACGGCGCGCGGCTCGCGCCCGAGTTTACCGAGCGGCAGTACGACGTTCTCGTTTGACTCTGCCAGGGTGACCCCAACAAGGTAATCGGTCGCAAGCTGGGCATGACCGAAACGACCGTGAAAGTCCATGTCCGCGAAATCATGCGCAAGCTGGGCGTGAGCAACCGAACCCAAGTCGCGATCGCCGCGTCACATGTCTGCTCGGACGCCGCGGTTGAACTGGATCCTGCGGGTTCGTCCATTGCGGTCAGGTCGTCCATAAGACCTCACTAGGGTCCAGACTCAATTGATTAAAGCCAGAATGCCACGGCGGCAACGAGGCACAGGGCTGAGAAGTAGTTCCGAGCGAGTTTGTCGTAGCGCGTTGCGATGCGCCTGAAACCCAACCGCTTCGCCAATGGGGAGATGTTCTTTTCCGAGGGCCGTTAGCGTGCCTGCTCGCGGCGCCGGTGAAGCGTCCGAGACCGGTCGCGAGCAGCGGCTCGCACAACCGCGGGCCACCGATCATTTCGACCGCCATGGGGTCATCCGCGGTATCCAGCGCGGGACGGCGGCGCGGAACGCCTCGTACTCTCTCCCAAACGTCCGCTCGAGCGTGGGTTCTTCGTACGCCACGACGAAGACGTGGAAGGCGAGCCAGAGCAGCGCGCCGTAGACGATGAGGCGCCAATCGCCCATCAGCACCGCTTGACCCAGGATGATGGCAACGACCGCGACGTATATTGGATTACGCACATAACGGTAGAGACCGGTCACCACGAGATTCCGGGTCGGCGCGATGGGCGCGGGGGTGCCGAGACCCTGCAGCGCGAAACGCGCAAATGCGTCAACGAGCCCAGGCACGCCTGCGAGAATCATTATCGCGCCGATGCCGCGCGTCAGCTCCAGACCAAGGAACGGCGGCCGGAGTTGCCAACCCGTGATCGACCATGGAACGAGCCCCGCCAGCGTACATGGGGCGACCACGAAGAAAACTGCCGAGCCCAAGACGGCAATGGTTCGTTGCACGGCGGTTCCCGACACTCGCTGCGAGGTCATTCCAACCTCCCCTTCATGGTTTCCCGTCGTCATCCGGGTGCCGACACGCTCGCCATGTTATCCCAAAAGCGGAAACCGCGCACGACTAAAGCCAGAATGCCACGGCGGCAACGAGGCACAGGGCTGAGAAGTAGTTCCGAGCGAGTTTGTCGTAGCGCGTTGCGATGCGCCTGAAGTCCTTGAGCCTGCAGTAGCAGCGCTCGATGACGTTGCGATCCTTATAGGCTTGCTTGTCGTGACGTATGCGTTTCTTCCGATTTGACCGGCCTGGGATCACCGGTTTGATGCCGTCCTTGCGCAGAGACTTGCGGAACGAGTTGCTGTCATAAGCCTTGTCACCGAGCAACTCGGCGATGCCGTCGAGCAGACTGACACATGCCGGCCCGACTGTGCAGTCGGCGGTGTTGCCAGGCGTGAGGATCAAGACCCACGGGCGGCACAGCTTATCGACAAGGCCGTGAATCTTGCTGTTGCGCCCGCCCTTGGTGATGCCAATCGCCTGTTCCGACGCCCCCCTTTTCCGCCGCCAGCGCAGCGATGCGCTTTGATATGCGTGCTGTCGAGGGCCATTCGTTCCGGCGGCTCAGCAGGTTCGGCCACCGCCTCGAAGATGCTCTGCCAAATTCCCTGCGCACTCCAGCGGTTGAAGCGATTGTAGACCGTTTTGGCCGGCCCATATTCCGGCGGACAATCGACCCATCGACATCCGCTCTTGAGCACATGCATGATCCCGCTCAAAATGCGCCGATTGTTCTTCGGCTTCACGCCACGGCGATTGCTTGGAATAAACGGCTCAATCCTCGCCCATTGCCCGTCGCTAAACCAAAACAAGTTCGCCCGCATCTGTTGGCCCCCCGATTCGGTTGACCAACCCGTTGAATCTCAACATGGTTAATTGGGTTTAACCCTAGGCAATCGCGCGGAACGCTCAACGCTCAGTGCGGCAGGCTTACGCCCACCGCATCATTTGAGCGGCACAGGGTACTCCCTTGCAAGCTGATCGAGCGGCAGTTTCGCCTGCTGATCCGTCAGCGGGAAGCGGACGATAACGTCCTGCCGGCCGAGCT
>VAZH01000583.1 GCA_005884465.1 Alphaproteobacteria bacterium
TATCGAGGCGCTGGCGGTCTCCATCGATGCGCATCTCAAGAGCTTGCCGTTCCAGCCGGAGCTGATCGTGGCCTCGTTCCACGGCATGCCGAAAAAATACGTCGACAAGGGCGACCCTTATCTGGCGCAATGCATCGCGACCACCGACGCGCTACGCAAGCGCATGGGCCTCGACGCCTCGAAGCTGCTCCTCACCTTCCAGTCGCGCTTCGGTTTCGACGAGTGGCTGCAGCCCTACACCGACAAGACGATCGAGCAACTGGCGAAGGATGGCGTGCGCCGCATCGCCGTCGTGATGCCCGGTTTTGCCGCCGACTGCCTGGAAACGCTGGAAGAGATCGCCCGGGAAAACGCCGAGATCTTCAAGCACAATGGCGGCGAGCAGTTTGCCGCGGTTCCCTGCCTCAACGACAGCGATGCGGGCATGGACGTCATCCGCCAGCTGGTGCTGCGCGAGCTTCAGGGCTGGATATAACCGCCATTGCGATTGGCTTTTGCGCGCCTCGAACCTTAAATCCCAGCCGGCGACTAATCGAGGGATTCGCCGCACTGCAAGGCGTGACAACCCTTGCAGGATGGCGCGCTGCGCTTCAGGCTGGTCTGGCTCGCCAAGGAGATTCTTTCATGACCGGTTTTGACATTTTCGCCATCGCGCTGGTGCTGCTGGTGATCTTTACGCTGTTTGCCGGCGTCAAGACGGTGCCGCAGGGGTACGACTGGACCATCGAGCGATTCGGCAAATACACCCGCACGCTGGCGCCGGGGCTGAACATCATCGTCCCCTATTTCGACCGCGTCGGCCGCAAGATGAACATGATGGAGCAGGTGATCAGCATTCCCGAGCAGGAGGTGATCACCAAGGACAACGCCACGGTAACGGTCGACGGCGTCGCGTTCTATCAGGTATTCGACGCCGCCAAGGCAAGCTACGAGGTGGCCAATCTCAATCAGGCGATCATCGTGCTGACCATGACCAACATCCGCTCGGTGATGGGCGCAATGGACCTCGACCAGGTGCTGTCGCATCGCGACGAGATCAACGAGCGCTTGCTGCGGGTGGTCGATGCCGCGGTGTCGCCGTGGGGATTGAAGGTCAACCGCATCGAGATCAAGGACATCGTGCCGCCCGCCGATCTCGTCGAGGCAATGGGACGCCAGATGAAGGCCGAGCGCGTCAAGCGCGCCGACATCCTGCAGGCGGAAGGCCAGCGGCAATCGGAAATCCTTCGCGCCGAAGGCGCAAAACAGGGTCAGATACTGCAGGCCGAAGGCCGCCGCGAGGCCGCGTTCCGCGACGCCGAGGCGCGCGAACGCTCCGCGGAAGCCGAGGCCAAGGCGACGCAGATGGTTTCTGACGCCATCGCCAAGGGCGACGTCGCCGCGCTGAATTATTTCATCGCCGACAAATACATCAGGGCGTTCGGACAGCTTGCGGAGTCGCCGAATCAGAAGATTGTCATGCTGCCGATCGAGGCGATGAGCATTTTGGGATCGCTGGCCGGCATCGGCGAGATCGCCAAGGCCACCTTCGGCGAAAGTGCGGCATCGGCCGCCGCTGCCGCGCGCCGCGCTTCGGTGCCGCAAGCCGGACCGAACCCGCCGCCTGCGTCGCCGCAGCGTTAGAGTTAGTTCGATGGTGAGAGTATCGGCGCGCGCTGTTTTTCTATTCCCTCCCCCCTTGTGGGGGAGGGGGGTGAGCCGCAAACGCCGGAGTTCGTGATACCCCTCACCCCAACCCTCTCCCGATCGAAGTCGGATATATCCGACTTCGACAATAAAGATGCCCATCTCGGGTAAACCCGAGATGGGTGGGAGAGGGAGCGCACTACCGTTTTGATGTCGAGATCGATAAACGAGATAATTGAGAGGTCATATCATGACCGAGATGTTTTCCACGCTGGGCACCTGGAACTGGCTGATCTTCGGCGTTCTGCTGATGGCGCTGGAGCTGCTTGCACCTGGTGTCTTCCTGTTCTGGCTCGGGCTCGCGGCGCTACTGGTCGGGTTACTGTCGTTTGTGATCCATCCGTCCTGGCAAATGCAGATCCTGATGTTCGCGATCTTTGCAGCCGCCGCGGTGCCGCTGTGGCGGCGCCTCGCGCGCAACAACAAGGCCGCCAGCCAAAGCAATCCGTTTCTCAACAAGCGCGCGGACGCGCTGGTCGGCCGGGTGTTTACGCTGGAAAAACCGATCATCGACGGCTCGGGCACGGTGCGAATCGACGATACGATCTGGCGCGTCGCCGGTCCCGACGCGCCCGCCGGCAGCCGGGTCAGGATCGTGCAGGCCGATGGCGCCAGCCTGACGGTGACCGCGGCTTGAATCAGGATGTAGCACGGGAGCAAACCATGTCACGCATTGCGCCGCTGGAGCCGCCTTATGCAGGCGAAATTCAGGAGCAATTCGACCGGGTGATGCGCGGCGCGCCGCCGCTGATGCTGTTTCGCGTCATGGCCGGCAATCCGCGGGCCTGGGAGAAATTCCGTGCCGGCAGCCTGTTGGACCGCGGCCCGCTCACCTTAAGGGAACGCGAGATCGCGATCGACCGCACCTGTGCGCTGACGGGATGCGAATACGAATGGGGCGTGCATGTCGCGGCATTCGCAGCTGCCGCGCATCTGAGCGAT
>VAZH01000584.1 GCA_005884465.1 Alphaproteobacteria bacterium
ACCATGAGGAGCTAACTTTGCTTTGAGCAGCGCCCGCGCGACCGTCGTCACTTCGGATTGGGATCCTCGATATCCTCATCGGGCCGCTGAAATTTGCCGGCGCGGCTCAGATTGATGGCATTGCCGAGCGCACGCGCCGCATTGCGGGTCTGCTGCTGAAAAGCCTCGTCTTTGTCGAGCGCTTCATGTGAAGTCGCGTAAGGCTCCATGTAGCCGATGTAACCGTCTACCTCGGCGGTGCGGCTGACCTGGACCAGCGACATATCGGTGAGCCAATCCGATAGCGAACGCCGCAACGTCTCGGCACCCACCGCATCGCCGTGGACCACGACTGCAAAATGGCGGCCAGCAAGATGCCGCGGATAAGGCCAGCCCTTCAGTTCCAGCGCCTTGGCTTCGTCCGGCTTTTTGCCGTGAGTCGAGGATGGATCGGGATTGCCGCCATCGGCACAGACCAGGCGGTCGATCATCGCCTTCAGTCCGGTCGGCGCGTGATACCAGTTCACCGGCGTCACGATCATGATGCCGTGCGCGGCAACCCACAGCGGATAAATCTCGTTCATCCAGTCGTCGGTCTGGCCCAGCGCATAATTCGGATAGCAGCTGCACGGCCAGTGACACAGCGCCATCGAGGTCGCGACGCAGGACTTGCAGGGGTGAATCTGTTTGCCGAATTCGGAGGTCAGCCTGGAGAGGTCGAGAATGTCGACGGCAAATCCCATTTCCTGAAATACCGGCTCTGCGATCTTGACCAGCCGCCAGGTCTTCGACATCTCGCCGGGACAGGTATGTTCGCTGCGCGAAGAACCGTTGATCAGGAGGATCCGCGGCGTCTCATCGGCCGCATCGTGACGCCGCTGCGCTGTCAGGATCGCCTCGCGCGCCGCGAGCCAATCCACGGAAATATCATAGGCCGGATCGGCAAAGCCCGGCCCCGCCTTGCGCGTTACCGGCGCTTTTCGTGAGTTGGAGTAGCCGTCCCAGGCTGCTTCTATGATGGCTTCGAGCTCGCGCTGCAGTGCTTCGAAAGCGGGATCGGCGAAGCGGCTGCGATAGCGTTTCTCGAATTCCTCGCGTGACAGTTCGACGGAAGGCATTCCCTTGCGGACGTCGACCGGCGCCATCGCCAAATTCCCGGTTTGCAATCATTCAACAATTCGTCGCAACCGGTCCAACGCCGCGGCGTGACGCGCGGTTCCCCCTGGCGTTAACGCCTTGAATATCAGCGATTATTATTCACGAACTCGTGTCCGTTCCGCGGTAACAATGCCCGTCCCGCCGCGTATCTTGGGTGTCTGGCACGCAGGCGCCGTTTGCGAAGCCCGGCCCGCGCCCTAAACTGCTCTGCAATCAGCCGAACGCTTAAAGAGGAAGCCCCATGCCCCGCAGCAACTTCAGCCGCCTCTCGCTCTGCGCCGCCATCGGCGCGCTCGCGATCACCGCGTTCCAGGTCGCGCCGTTACGCGCCGCCGAAGACGCCGTGATCATCCCCGCTCCCGCCGCGGACGTTCAGGCCTCCGATGGCATCCAGACCGCGGTCGTCGCGGGCGGTTGTTTCTGGGGCGTGCAGGGCGTGTTCCAGCATACCGCGGGTGTGGTCAACGCCGTGTCCGGCTATGCCGGCGGCAGCAAGGCTACAGCCGACTACACCATGGTCTCCACCGGCGCCACGGGCCACGCCGAATCCGTCGAGATCAAGTACGACCCGAAGAAGATCAGCTACGGCAAGATTCTGCAGATCTTCTTTTCGGTCGCGCACGATCCGACCCAGTTGAACCGCCAGGGGCCGGACAGCGGCACGCAATATCGCTCGGCGATCTTCACCGCCAGCGACGAGCAGAAGAAGGTTGCGGAGGCCTATATCGCGCAGCTCAATGCCGCCAAGATCTTCAGGAAGCCGATCGTGACCAAGGTCGGGCCGCTGGAAGCGTTCTATCCGGCGGAGGCCTATCATCAGGATTACCTGACGCTGCACCCGAACCAGCCCTATATTGCCTATAACGACATTCCGAAGGTCGAGAACCTGAAGAAGATTTTCGCGGACAACTACATCGAGAAGCCGACGCTGGTGAGCAGCGCAAAGGTTACCAACTAAGTTGATCATGTCTACTTCACGCGAACCGGTCCCATCCCGGATCTAGTCCGGGGCAGGCTTTCGCTTTGAAAACACGTTCTGTTAGCTGATCGTGTTTTCTTCACGCGGACCGGTACCCACCCCGGATCAAGTCCGGGGCAGGCTTTTGCTTTGAAAACACTCAGTAAGGAGGCTCCATGCCCGACACCAAGACGATGCCCGGCAAGATCGAGAAGAGCGAGGCGGATTGGCGCAAGGAATTGACGCCGATGCAATATACGGTGCTGCGCGAGAAGGCGACCGAGCGGCCGTTCTCCGGCGAATACGAGCATGAGCAACGGCCCGGCACCTACATCTGCGCCGGCTGCGGGCAGACGCTGTTCGAATCCGACGCCAAGTTGCCAAGTTCGATTCCGGCTGCGGCTGGCCGAGCTTTACCCAGCCGGCGGTGGAGAGCCACGTCGACGAGGAACGCGACGTCAGCCACGGCATGATCCGGACCGAGGTGCTCTGTTCGAAATGCAACGGCCATCTCGGGCACGTGTTCGACGACGGCCCCGGCCCGACCGGACTGCGCTACTGCATCAATTCGGCAGCGCTGAAACTGCAGCCGAAATAGACCGAACCGTCATTGCGAGCCAACGGGTCGCGCGAACGCGCGCCCGATGGCAGGCTCCGCGAAGCAATCCACACACCCGATGGGGTGATTGTGGATTGCTTCGTCGCTCTGACCTTTGGGTTCCCTCGCTGGAACCAAAGGCCGGAATATGCTTTGTCCTCCAACGGCGGGGCAGGACCAATCTCTATTCGCCTTGGCCGCTTGGGGAGAATGCCATGTCGCTCGGAACGATACTCATCATCATCCTGATCATCTTCCTGCTGGGCGGCTTCAGCGGCCGGTTCGGCGGTTACGGCTACGGCTACGGCCACTCCGGAATG
>VAZH01000578.1 GCA_005884465.1 Alphaproteobacteria bacterium
TGGAAGCCGAGCGGTTGCGCACGTGGATAGATGAACGCTTTTCCGTCACCCTGGGGCGCTGGCACGACGTCAAGGTGGGTCCCCACGATCAGGCAATGTTTCAGGTGGCCTTTGCTGCGGACCTGTTTTCCGCGATCGTGCCGTGGCTGATGCTTAACCACGGGACCTTGAGCGTGCTGGTCCATCCGAACACGACGAACCCGCGCAGGGATCATCTTGTGAATCCGCTCTGGATTGGATCACCCCTCGCCGTGCATGAGGAGAAACTGCCGGAGGACGCGGCAGCGGAGCAGCCACCCTCACCGAATACGCATCCGGTTTTCCGGCCGTAGCTCTATCCTAAAGCCGCGGCAGGCCATTCATCGGGCGTCTCGAACAAGGTCGATCGAAACGTGAGAAACCCACGCGCCCGGTGAATCCATCACAAAGGTCTGGCGGTTGCCTTTGGTGCGGACTGTCAGCAGGGCGGTGATGGTATCGCTCTCGACCTTCGCTTCGATAACACCGTTGACGTTTTGGCCCGAAACCTTGCCGCCCTGGCGATACTGGCTTTCAAACCAGTTGCCGGAAAGCGCCGTGCCGTTTTGATCGATATTGGCATTCAAATCCATTTTGTAGGCATCGCTGGCGCAGCGCACGTTCATTTTCACGGACTGACCCGCGTTCTTGGGCGCGTAGTCGATCTTGCAGCGGACACGCTCGCGCGGTCCATCCGAGGGCTTCATCGAGCCGCCACCTGACCATGAACCGGCCACGCTATCGAAGCTCTGCTCTGCGTAAGCCGGAACAGCGGCAAGAATGGTCATCAAGAGGAGGCATTGCGGTATGCGATGCAAAATTGCCCGATTGCGAAACATTGATCCCGTCCATGCCGGCGCGATTGCCATCGGTCCCGTTAGCGCTGCACTAAGACAAAATTGAGAAAACGGGTCGATTGGTCGCGTGCCAACCCGGCTTCAGCGAGGCTGTGCGAGGTAATCGATCATTTGGCCGGGCGATACCGATCGATTCGATCCGTCAAATCAACACCAAATCTCGCGAAGTTCGGCGATTTATGTGAGCCGAATGGCTCGATGTGGGGCTGATGAGGATGAGCCGCGGCATACGCCCACTCAAGAAATTTGCCCACCGAGCGGTATAGAACTGCTCGGTGGGCATTGTTTGGGAAAACCTGGCTCTCTCCAGCTAGTCCGCTGGACGGCCTTCGCGCCTCCTAAAAAGCGCGGCTCCTCACGCTACCAGTAGCCTGGACCGACGCCGACGCTGAACCCCGGTCCACGAATGCCGACGCCCGGCCCGCGATTGTAGTAGCCGTCGTCGTAGAATCGCCGAGGTGCGTAATAATTGTCCCCGATGATCACGCGACGATCACTTCGGGTATTCCAGCATTGGCCGGCATCGTTACAAACCAGCCTTGCCTGGTGAAGCAGAGGCGAGCTGTCTCCGATTTGAGTCTCGTCGGCGGCATAAGCGCTCGAGGCTATGAGGGCACCGGCGCCGGCGAGGAATGTCAGTGTCAGTTTTCTCATGTCCATCTCCTCTCAGAGAAACCCCAAATATGAACGTCTCAACCAGGGCACCCGTTCCAAGAAAATTGGCAATGGTCATCGACATGGAACCAAACTGTTGATGGAACCGGCGGCAACAATGTTCCCCATCGGGAACGTCGCGCCGGGATCCTTCAAAGAGGCTTCAACAGTATTGCTCTTCGCTTCGCAGCAGATTCTGCCTTCAATCAGTGTCGCGCGATCGTCATGGCTTCAACGCTGATCGCGCCGTGATTTTCCGGAGTGCTTGCCAGATCACCGGCAGCACCAGCAGTGCCGCGCCAAGCAAGACCAGCGTCGTCACCAGCGTATTGCCGAAAAATATCGAAAGCGAGCCTCTCGACATCAGCATGGACTGGCGGAAGGCATCTTCCGCCTTGTCGCCGATCACGATCGCGAGCACCAGCGGCGCCAAAGGATAATGAAGCTTCTTGAACAGATATCCCAACACGCCAAATCCCATCATCAACACCACGTCGAGATAGGAATTGGAAACCGAGTAGGCGCCGACGGTGCAGATGATGACGATCAGCGGCGCGATGATAAAGAACGGCACGCGCATCAATGCCGCGAAGACCGGCACCGTGAGCAGCACCAGGACCACCGCGACGACGTTGCCGAGATACATCGAGGCGATCAGACCCCAGACGAACTCCTTCTGCTCGACGAACAACAGCGGTCCCGGTTGCAGACCCCAGATCAGGAGTCCGCCGAGCAGCACCGCCGCGGTCGGCGAGCCTGGCACACCGAGTGACAGCATAGGCAGCAGCGCCGAAGTGCCGGCGGCGTGCGCGGCCGTTTCCGGCGCAACCACGCCCTCGATCTCGCCGCGGCCAAACCGATCGCCGTGCTTCGACACGCGCTTGGCGATGCCGTAGCTCATGAACGAGGCCGGCGTCGCGCCGGCGGGACTGATGCCCATCCAGCAGCCGATCACGCAGGAGCGGAGCGACGTCATCCAATAGCGCGGAAGCTCCGCCCAGGTCTTGAATACGACCTTCGGATTGATCCCGGCCGCGCCCCCCTTGAAGCTCAGTCCTTCCTCGATGGTGAGCAAGATCTCGCCGATGCCGAACAGGCCGATGACTGCGATGAGGAAGTCGAACCCGTTCAGCAATTCGGTGAAGCCGAAGGTCAGCCGCAGCTGGCCGGTCATGCTGTCCAATCCGACCGCGGCGAGCGCAAAGCCGATCATCATCGAAGCCACCGTCTTGAACGGCGGCTCCTTGCTCATGCCGACGAAGCTGCAGAAGGCGAGAAAAGTAGACGCCGAATTTCTCCGCCGGTCCGAACTGCAGGGCAAATTTGGCGACCAGAGGGGCAACAAGCGTGATCATGATCACTGCGAACAGCGCACCGACGAAGGACGAGGTGAAGGCGGCGGTGAGCGCCTCGCCCGCCCGGCCCTGCTGCGCCATTGGATGCCCGTCGAAGGTGGTCGCCACCGACCACGGCTCGCCGGGAATATTGAACAGCACCGACGTGATGGCGCCGCCGAACAGCGCGCCCCAGTAGATGCATGACAGCATGATGATCGCCGAGGTCGGCGACATGGAGAACGTGAGCGGCAGGAGGATCGCAACGCCATTGGCGCCGCCGAGACCGGGCAACACTCCGATAATGACGCCGAGCACGATGCCGACGAGCATCACCAGCAGGTTGAACGGCTGGATGACGACGGCGAAGCCGTGAAACAGATTGGC
>VAZH01000579.1 GCA_005884465.1 Alphaproteobacteria bacterium
TCCTCGCCGCTGATCGCGCGCCGCGATGCCTGGCCGCCGACCGGCGGCCCGCCCGGCTCCGATCTCGCCTTCATGCGCAAGCAGCACCTCGATCCGCTCGACATCGAGTTCGGCATCCTGCAGGTGCTCGACATGTTCATCTTCTCGCAGCAGAACCTGGAGTTCGGTGCCGCGATCCAGCGCGCCATCAACGAATGGCAACTCGCGCATTGGACCAGCAGGGAACCCCGGCTTAAGGCCGCTATTCTGGTCGGGCAGGACGACACCGAGGCCGCTATTGCCGAGATCGAGCGTTGCGCAAAAATCGGCCAGTATGTGCAGATCAATGTCTGTCCGCGCGCCAACGAGCCGCTGGGGCGCCGCCGTTACTGGCCGATCTACGCACGCGCGCAAGAGCTTGACCTGCCGCTCGGCATCCACGTCGGTGGCTATGGCGGCCACGCGCCGACCGGCGGCGGCTGGCCGTCCTACTACGCCGAGGAGCACCAATCGAATGCGCATTCGGTGGCAGCCCAGCTCGCAAGCCTGGTGATCGAAGGCGTGCCCGAGCGCTTCCCGCGCCTGAAAATCGTCTTCATCGAAGGCGGCTTCGGCTGGATTGCCGCGACGACATGGCGAATGGACCAGCATTTCGAGCGCTTCCGCGACGAAGTCCCGCACCTCAAGCGGCGTCCTTCCGAATATGTGCGGGAGCACTTCTGGTTCACCACCCAGCCGATCGACGAGCCCGACGAGGCGAGGCACCTGCGATCGCTGATCGATTGGGTCGGCGTCGATCGTCTGTTGTTCTCGTCGGATTATCCGCATTGGGATTTCGACGATCCGCGCTTTGCGTTCAAGACGCCGCTGACGGAGGTGGAGCGGGCAAAGATCTTCAGCGGCAACGCCCGCGCGCTGTACAAGCTTTGATTCCATGACCCGCCACATTGTCGCCCGCACTACAGAGATTCCGCCCGGCGGCAACAAGGTCGTCGACGTGGATGGCCGCGACATCGTCGTGTTCCATGTCAATGGCGAGTTCTTCGCGCTGCTCAATCGCTGTCCCCACGAAGGCGCGCCGCTCGACAAGGCGGCATGCGTCGCGCGGCTGACCTCGCCGGAGCCCGGGGTCTACCAGCGTTCCCGCGTCGGCGAATTGCTGCGCTGCGCCTGGCATGGCTGGGAGTTCGACATGCGCACCGGGCAATCGTATTTCGATCCGAACCGCGTCAAGGTGCGGACCTATCCGGTTGTGATCGAGGACGGCGAGACGCTGGCCAAGGGGCCCTATGTGGCCGAAACCTTTCCGGTTCACGTCGAGGACAGCTACGTCATCGTCGAGACGTAGCAGTCGGTTATCGGGATGCTATAAGGCCGCTCCGGTAGCGGTTCTCATGACGGGTGCAGGCGGATGTCGAAGCAGTCGATGCGCGAGGAGGCCGAGCGCCTGATCCGCGAAACCATGGCGCGCAAGGCCATTGTCGTTAAGCAGGGCAATACCCGGATCGAGGCAACTTGCGGAAAATGCGGCGCGCCAAATCGCGTCTCGGCTGAAAAAGGCGCGACCCGGGTGAAATTCGCCTGCAAGGCATGCGGGCACAGGCAAGAAACGTTTTGAGGATTCCTCAGCCGCCATTACCACCGTCATTCCGGGATGCGCCACTTGGCGCAGGCCCGGAATCCATAATCCCGATTCGTGGTTATGGATTCCGGGCTCGATGCTTCGCATCGCCCCGGAATGACGGAGTTCGGATAATTCGCAGCACCTGAGATCGGACGCTCCTTCGCGCTGTTGGCAGGACTAAGAGCTCTTCACAAACGCGGCAAAAGCCTCGGCATAATCCGGATGCCATCGCGACAGCGCGGGCCGGTTTTCGACGATGTCGCCGGCCGCCCAGAGGATCCGCCGCTCATCGAGGTGTCGCGGCACATATGTAAAAATCTCCGGCGTCGATCCGTTCGATCATGAAGTCGACGGTTTGCTCCGGCGTCCACGCCCCCGCCGGCTTCTGGCTGCGGCCTTTGGCGGTAAGGCCGGTAAAGACGAAACCGGGGATCAGAAGATGAGCGCTGATGCGGCCGCCGGCCGCGTTTCGCAATTCGTGCTGCAGCGCCTCGGTGAAAGCTTTCACGCCTGCCTTCGACACATTGTAGGCGGGATCGCCGGGAGGGGTGGTGATGCCTTGCTTCGAGCCGGTGTTGATGATGAGGCCTGGCCGCCCGCGCCCGATCATGCGGGGCGCGAAAACCTGCGATCCATGAATCACGCCCCAAAGATTCACGCCGAGAATGCGCTGCCAGTTTTGCAAGGGGTTGAACATCTGGCTGCCCGGCTGAATGCCCGCGTTGTTCATCAGGATATCGGTGCCGCCGAACCGCTCTCGCACGGCCTGTTCCAGGACCGAGACGTCTTCGATCCGGCTGACGTCAGCGGTCATGGCCATGACGTCGGCAGCGCCGCGCGGCGCTACCGACGCTATCCTGGTTTCGGCTTCGGCGAGACGGTTGGTGCCCAAATCGGCGATACAGACTTTCATCCCAAGCCCAGCGAACCGCATGGCAGCGGCAAGGCCTATACCGGACGCGCCTCCTGTGATAACGGCGACGTTATTCGGCGACATGGCAGCGTGCGGCACGTGATTTCTCCTGACGTGTAAGAATTGCCCTCCTGAACATCGAATTATGCCGATGTCGCGCGCCTGCCACGCCTGAAACGGCATGGGAGGTCTTCTTCACCGCTATTTGTTCGCCGCGTTGCAGGCTTTTGCAAGCAGGCCGAACCGGTTACATATCCAGATTAAGAAACAGATAGTTTCAGGTCTCAGATGAATTTTCCTTTATTGTTTTCACAGCTCGAGGTCAGCCCCTGCCGGCTCAATCATCGCCTCGTGATGGATCGGCTATACGGACCACCCCGCCTATGATGGGCTGTAATG
>VAZH01000115.1 GCA_005884465.1 Alphaproteobacteria bacterium
CTTTTCAGTATGCGCGCGCCCGCCGGTCCATTCGATGTAGCTGGTGAGACCGCGGCCGTAGAGCAGACCCTTCTTCCTGGCCGCCTTCTTGCGCGCGGCAAAGCCGTCCCAGTCCGCAAGTTTTGAAGCGCGCTCCAACATGTGTGCGAACGCGCCGGAGTCGTAGACCTGACCAACCGGATTGGTATAGGGCAGTTGCGCGGGCTTGATATAATTCGCTTTCCGAATCGCGCGCGGGTCCATGCCGATCTGCCGCGCCGCGGCATCCATCAGCCGCTCGACGATAAACACGCCTTCCGGCCGGCCCGCGCCGCGATAGGCGCCAACCGGCGCGGTGTTGGTCATTACTGTTTTGACCTCATAGTGGATCAGCGGCAGATCGTAGACGCCGGATTGCACGAAGGGCCCGAGCACCAGCGGGATGATATTGCCGGCTCCAGAAGAATAGGCGCCAGTGCAACCAACCGAACGGACCCGATAGGCCAGCACGCGGCCCTTGGCGTCGAGCGCGAATTCGCCTGTCGATGTCAGGTCGCGGCCATGGCTGCCGCCGACGAACTCGTCGGTGCGGTCGCCGCGCCAGCGCACCTTGCGCCCCAGCTTGACGGCGGCATAGGCCACCATGCCATCTTCCGGATAGAGGTTGGTCTTTTGCCCAAAACCGCCGCCGATATCGCCGACCAGCACGCGGACGCTTTCCTTCGACCGCTTCAGCACGGCTTCGGCCAGAACGTCGCGGGTCGAACCCGGGGTCTGCGACTGCACGTGCAGGATCAGTCGCCCGGCTTTCTTGTCGACCTCGGCGATGGTTGAGCGCGGCTCCATCGCGGAGGGGATCAGCCGCTGGCTGACGAGATCGAGCGAGACTTTATGCGCGGCGTTGGCGAACGCGGCTTCGACGGCGGCGGCATCCCCATAGCTCATTGCAGCGACAATGTTGTCGGGCGCTTCCGCCCATACCACGGGCGCGCCGGGTTTTGTCGCCTCCAAGGGATCGACCACCGACGGCAGCACTTTGTATTCGACCGAGATCGCTTCCGCCGCGGTCTGGGCTGCAACGCGCGATGCCGCCACCACGGCCGCGACCGGCTCGCCGGCAAAGCGCACGATTTTGTGCGCCAACAGCCGTCGCGGCGGCACCGTCATCGGCGAGCCGTCGGGCCGCTGGAAAACCGAGAGCGTCGGGATGGTGCCGATGTCGTCAGCGATCAGGTCAGCGCCGGTGTAAACCGCCTTGACATCAGGCATGTCAGCGGCCGCCTTGGTATCAACAGACACGATCTTCGCATGGGCATGCGGTGAGCGCAGCACATGCAGCCACAACGCACCGTCTTCCGGTCTGTCGTCGATGAACTGCCCTTTCCCGGTGAGCAGTCTTTGATCTTCGAGACGCTTGACGGGCTGGCCCGCCCCGAAACGCATATTGCCGGGAAGGATGTTCATCCGATTGTCCTTGGAGTCTTTTGTTCGATGGGGCTGTTCTAGTGCTTTTTTTGATCGAGACAACTCGCCCCTGTCATTCGGGGGATGCGCGATTGCACATTTGAGGATGCGCCACTTGCTCCGTCATTCCGGGATGCGCCGTCAGGCGCAGGCCCGGAATCCATACTCACGATGGCGGTTATGGATTCCGGGCTCGCGACTTCGACGCGCCCCGGAATGACGGCCTAGCCCAAATCCCGCAGCACCGCTTCGACCGCCTTGCGCTCTTCCGCCGTCAAGGCGGCCTGCGGTGGAATGGGATCGCCGACCTCATATCCCTGGATTGCCAGCCCGGCCTTGATGCAGGCCGCCAGATTGTAGCGCGCGAAGGCTTCGTTGAGGCGCCACAACCGCCGCTGCAAGGCCAGCGCATCGTCCCAGCGCGCGGCCATGCAGAGATTGTAGAGCTCGACGCTTTGCCGCGGAACCACGCAGGCCGGCCCCGCCATCCAGCCGACCCCGCCGATCAGCATCACTGCTGCCGGGATATGCGCCGATGCCGAGAATACTTTGATGCTGTCGCCGCAGCGGTTCATGATCGACAACAGCCGCCCGGTATTGGTGGAGGCGTCCTTGATGTAGCCGATGCGCGGATGCGCTGATAGCCGCGCGATGACGTCGAGCGTCAGATCGGAGCGTTGAAATTGCGGATTGGTGTAGATCACCACGGGAATATCGACGGCATCGGCAATGGCACGGAAATAGGATTCGACCTGCGCATCGCCGAGCGGGAAATAGGCTTCGAGAATCGCAAGAATGCCGTCGGCACCGAGCTTTTGACAGGCCCTCGCCTGCGCGACCGCATCCGATATCGAGGTCGAGGCGACGCCGGCGACCACCGGCACGCGGCCTTTCGCGGCTTCGATCGTGGTTCGCACCACCACCGCGCGCTGCACGTTATTGAGATAGGCGAACTCGCCGGTCGAGCCGAGCGGCGTCAGCCCGTGCACACCGGATTTGATGAGATCGTCGCAGAGCCGGCCGAGTACTTCGCTACGGATCTGTCCCGAAGCATCAACCGGCGAGACCAGATAGGGAAAGACGCCGTGGAAATCAGCCATGGTGGGGATCAAGTCTCGGACAGGGGATCTAGCGACAAAGCTCGGACAGTGCGCGGCTCAGCTCGTGTAGCCGAAATGGCTTTCGGAGTATTGAAAAATCTGCCGGCGCGTTTCGGGCCGCCTCACTGTAGCCGGTAGCCAGCAGGATCGGCACGCCGGGATGTTTCTGCTTGATTGCCCGCGCGAGCCCAAGGCCGTCTGTTTTTCCAGGCATCACGATGTCGGTAAAGACGAGATCGATGCCGTCGCGGTCGAGTTCTTTAAGTGCAGCTTCCGCGTCCGAGACCCAGCGGACCGAATAGCCAAGTTGCTCGAGCAAGTCGGCGCTCGCGGTTGCCACGTCGGGATTGTCTTCGACCAGCAACACGGTGCCGCTAGCAATCGAGCGTGTCTCTGCCTCTGCCGGCGCAATTCCCAATTGCCCTCGCGGCAGACACACGGTGAACGTCGTGCCCTTTCCCAACTCGCTGGCCACAGCGACCGTGCCCCCGGCTTGATGGGCGAAGCCGTGCACCTGCGAAAGCCCGAGACCAGTGCCTTTGCCAATGGGCTTGGTAGTGAAGAATGGATCGAATACCTTGCCCATGATATCGGGAGGGATGCCCACGCCAGTGTCCTTGACTTCAATGGCAACGTGATCGCCTTTTCGGGTACCGTTATCGATATGAACATTGCTCGCTCGAACGCTCACCGATCCGCCGTCCGGCATGGCATCGCGCGCGTTGATGATGAGATTGACCAATGCGGTCTCAAGCTCGGCAGGATCGACCATAACCGGCCAGATACCATCATCCAGATTGATGCGGAGTTGCACCGCACTGCCAAGACCCGTGTCCAGGACTTCCCGGACGGAATGAATGCTGTCTCTCAGATCGATGGGTTGAGGATTGACGCTCTGTCTGCGGGCAAAGGTAAGCAGCTGACGCGTCAATGAAGCGCCGCGTTGCGTCGCGGTTTCGATGGCTTGAATCGCTCGCAGGCTCTTTGCGTCATTGCCCGCGATCTTTTTCAACATGTGAACGTGACCCGTGATCACCATCAATAGATTATTGAAGTCGTGCGCCACACCGCCCGTAAGCTGACCCAGCGCGTCCAGCTTTTGCGACTCGGCCAACTGCCGCTGAATTTTTTCGAGGTTTAGCTGGGCTTCGCGACGCTCGGAAATATCGCGTGTGATCTTGGCAAAGCCGAGCAGCTTGTTGTCATCGTCACGAATCGGATCGATGACGACGCTCGCCCAAAAGAACGTGCCGTCCTTGCGGACGCGCCAGCCCTCTTCTTCGTAGCGGCCATTCTCCACAGCGAGCTGCAAGGCGCGCGCCGGCCGGCCGGCTGCCTGATCTGCGGGAGAATAGAAACGCGAAAAGTGCTGGCCGATGATTTCTTCCGGCGAGTAGCCCTTGATGCGCAGCCCGCCGGCGTTCCAGTTGGTGACGATTCCATTCGGGTCAAGCATGTAAAGCGCGTAGTCGGTGACCCCGTTCACGAGCAGGCGAAAATGCCTTTCGCTCTCCTTCAACGCATCGGCGGCCTTGTTGCGTTCGGTAATATCGCGCGTGATCTTGGCGAAGCCGACAAGCTGGCCGTCTTCGTAGATTGCATCGATCACGTCCGAGGCGAGAAATTTCGTGCCATCCTTGCGCAGAAGCCAGCCCTCGGCTTCAAACTTTCCGTTCTCGCGGGCCGCAGCAAGCGAGCGGGCCGGCATTCCTGCTTCACGATCCTCCGGCAGGTAGAACATACCGAAGTGCCGGCCTATGACTTCCGCTGCCTCATAGCCCTTGATCCGTTTGGCGCCGGCATTCCAGTTGGTGACGATGCCGTTGGGATCGAGCATGCAAATGGCGTAATCGACGACCCCTTCCACCAGCAGGCGAAATCGGCGCTCGCTTTCGAACACGCCGCGCTGCTGGGTACCGTTTCGAGCCATGCCAATTCCTGCCTAACCCGACACAACACGCGAATTTGATTCCGGTTCCGCCTCGGGGCGGTCGGGCAGCGAGATGGTGCCGCCGAAAATCTGAACTGCGGTGGGTCAGGCAACCCGAAAAAATTCCCAGGATATGGGCGGTTTCATTTAGCGCCCACGCGCCACTCAGAACATCTCTGCACACTCTTATACGATTGAAATCACAATATAATAATGTTTGTTCCGCCAACGGATCGCCGAGCAACAGGCATGGAATAGCAAGCGGGGGCAGGATCACACGACCCTAGCTGGCAATAACATCCCTGATGCCATCAGATGCTCGACCGTCTCGACTCCAGTTTCGATCCGTCGGCTGCCCGTTACGTCACGGACGAACGACTGATCAATCTTGAGTTTGTCAAACGGATAGCCGGTTACCAAGTCGTCCAACGCGATACGCAGCCCGGGCGCGCGACTTGCGCAGAGTCGCGCGCGTCTCGGCGCTGGAGAACCGACTCGGTGATTCCAGTTCAAGCTGGCCGCAGAAAATTTTGAAGCTGCGCGCGCCTGCGACAATCTCAATAATCAAGCCCATTTTTTCTGCGATGTGATTGCCGCGTCTGCGTTCGATGCCGGCGATGACTGCAAACCTTGGGTTAAGGCAGATTGTACAGTGCCCGTCCCGCGCGACCTGAGGTTATTAACCAACATCGGCGAGCCGACCGGCGTGATTCGAATTCAACGCGCCGGAACAAATACCGCCCCCGCGATGTTGTTCAATCAACTGCCGGCCGCGTAATCTCGCCCGCAAAGGTCGTCCTCCGGGCGTTGCGGTAGCGGCAGTTGCCTTCATGAAGCTGGTTCTTTCGAGGCGCAGCCATGCTGAACGCTGCGGTGAAATCGCGCAGTTTGCCACATGTCATCGTGGTCGGAAACGAGAAGGGAGGTTCCGGAAAAACCACGATCGCGATCCATATTGCCGATGCGCTGATGAAACGCGGCCAGCGCCTGGCTACCATCGATCTCGACAGCCGGCAGCGGACCCTCACCCACTACATCGAGAACCGGCGCGCCTCGGCTCGCAGGTGCCATGTTGATCTCGAATTGCCGACGCATCTTGCTATTGCCCGCGCCGAAAGCGCCAGGGTGGACGACAACGAGGCCACCGAGTTCGCCGACTTCGACCAGGCCATCGCCGCAATCGAGCACCGCCATGACTTCGTCGTGATCGATACGCCCCCGCACGACAGCTATTTGATGCGGCTCGCACATTCGATCACGGACACCCTGATTACACCGCTCAACGACAGTTTCCTCGACCTCGACGTGCTCGCCAAGGTCGACCCCGTGACGTTTGCAGTGACCGGGATCAGCCACTATGCGGAGTTGGTGCGCGAGATGCGGCGCCACCGCCGATCGGTCGACGGCGAGCTCCCCGATTGGGTGGTGGTGCGCAACCGAATTTCGCCGTCCGGGTCATCCACCGAGCCGGTTCTCTGTGACTGCTTGCACGAACTGGCGCTCGGGGTCGGCTTTCGGGTCGCGGCCGGCTTCCATGAACGCCCGGTCTATCGCGATTTTTTCCCGCGCGGGCTCACGGCGCTGGACCCACTGTGCGACATCGTGCCCGGCGTCGATCCCGATCCGTCCCATTCGATGGCGCGGCGCGAGGTCGAGGCGCTGCTGCAGATCTTGAAGTTGCCGATCGACGCTCGCGGCCAACGCCGTGCGGCCGCCCGCGCGGAATGGTTCGCTTCGCACAACCGGCCTTTGGATAATGATATCCTGACCGAATTGCCTCGGTGAGGGGGGCAGATGAAGTGGCGCTCCATTCAGAATAAAACAGCGAACCCTTATGTACTTGAAATTCCTATATAATATCCTATGTGATTGCTCACTGAGTGTCCAACATCTGCCCGATACCGCCAATTGCGCAGTTATTTGAAAACCGCATCCAGCAAAAGCTCCTTGACGTCGGTAGCTCTCAAATTCTTCCTGTCGAGCAGATCTGCCCGGTCAGAGATGACAACTGGCCCGTCACGAGAGTCATCAGTAACACGACCGTGTGATCCTTTGACCAGCGATGCATCGAGCGGAATGACGTCCATTAAGGCGCGGAAGCCCAGCTTGCGCATAAGGAGACGCTTTCCGATCGCCAGTTTCGGTGACGATATACCGGGGTCGAGGAATAGCTCGACAGGATCGTACCCCGGCTTTCGATGAATCTCGACGGTGCGCGCAAAGTCCGGCGCCCGCCGATCATCGGTCCAGTAATAATAGGTAAACCACGAGCGCGCATCCGCCATCGCCACGAGCTCACCCGAGCGTGGATGGTCGAGATTGAGAACGTGAACGTCGGTTTTGTCATAGATGCGTTCGATTCCGGGCAAGCCTTCCAGCACTTCCCGGACCTTCGGCCGCAACCCCGGATCGGACACATAGACATGAGCGATCTGATGATCGGCAACGGCAAACGCTTTCGAGACGGTCGGGTCCAGCAATTCGCCACCGTCCTCCTCCCGCACCGCCACAAGTCTGGCGTCGCGAAGCGCGCGATTGATGTGGATCGGACGGTCGACTTTGGTAATGCCGTATTCAGACAGCACGACAACGGATCGTCCGCTGGCGCGCGCCGCATCGGCAAGATCGCCGGCGACCGTATCGATTTCGGCCAACGATTTTCTGATCGCGGGATGGGTTTCATCCGGACCGAAGCGCTGCAAATCATAATCCAGATGGGGCAGATAGGCCAATGTGAGGGTCGGATTATTCTCGGTCATGACAAGCTTAGTCGCGTCCGCAATCCACCGCGTCGATGCGATCGTCGTTGCCGGCCCCCAGAATTGAAACAGTGGAAAGGGCCCAAGGCGCTCGGTCAGGCGATCCCGTAAGTTGGCCGGCACGGTGTAACAATCGGGCAACTTGCGCCCGTCCGCTTTGTAGATCGGTCGCGGCGTCGCACCAAAATCATGGCTCGATGCCATGTTGTACCACCAGAACATATTGGCACACGTAAACGCAGGATCGCGCCGCTTTCCGGCTTCCCAGACCTTCTCGCCTTCGACCAGCCGGTTGGATTGCCGCCACAGCATCACTTCCATTTGGTCGCGGAATAGCCAGCCGTTGGCGACGATACCGTGCTTGCGGGGCGTCAGCCCGGTCATGAAACTGGCCTGAACGCTGCACGTGACGGCCGGCATGATGGTTTCGAGCGACGCCATGGCGCCTTCGCGGGCAAGCGCCGAGAGACGCGGCGTCAGAGGACCCAGATGGCGCGGCGTAAGCCCCACCACAATCATCGCGAGCACCGGTTTCAAATCTTCCCTCGCTGAAAGCAAACGGCGTTTTACCGGTTTCTTGGCCACGCCCGGAATTGTTGGAACATCATCTTTGCAGGTTTCTCCAGAAGCGCAAACCAGCTTGCCAAACCCGTAAGTGAAGTGGCACCCTGCTGATCGGAAAAAGGAAACGCACGAGGTCGTTGGCGGCATCGCTGGATGTGTCGCCCGATATCTAAGAAGCCTCTGACGACACCATTCAAGAACGGAATCAAAAGGTGTCGTATAAGGGAGAGTTCCATGCTCGATACACCGTCGAACACCGCCAATGACGTTCGACTGCAATCGTTCAGTATCGCTTACGAATATCCCGTGGTGTTCACCCGCGATGCTTTTTGCCCCGCCAACCGCTGCCTGATCGATGCTCTCGCGCGCAGAGAGGCTGGCAAGCTTCACCGATGCGCCATCTTCGCCGACGATGGAGTGCTGTCGGCGATACCGGGTCTCGCGGATCGGATTTCAGACTACGCCTCATTTCACGCCAGACATCTCAAGATCGCTGGCAAGCTTGTTCCTGTGCCGGGCGGCGAGCGCTGCAAGAACGATCCTGATACCGTTCCACGCCTTCTCGCAAAATTCTCTGAGTTGGCGATCGACCGGCACTCCTTTGTAATCGCGGTCGGAGGAGGTGCGGTGCTGGATGCGGTCGGATATGCCGCAGCAATATTCCACCGCGGCGTGCGCCACATCCGTTTTCCCACCACTGTGCTGGCACAGAATGACAGCGGCGTCGGCGTCAAGAACGCCATCAATTCCCTTGGCCTGAAGAATTTGGTTGGTACCTTCGCGCCGCCATGGGCCATTATTAACGACAGTATCTTTATCGACCATCTGCCGGCACGCGAAAAACGCGCGGGCATGGCGGAGGCTGTCAAGGTCGCGCTGATCCGCAATGGCGATTTCTTTCGCTGGATCGAACGCAATACGACTGCGCTCGCGCAATTCTCGCCGCGGCATCTCGACCGCCTGATCAAGGATTGCGCGGAACTGCACATGCGCCAAATCCGGCTCGGCGGCGACCCATTCGAGACCGGATCGGCGCGCCCGCTGGATTTCGGACACTGGTCTGCCCACAAGCTCGAACATCTCACGCGGCACGAAGTCAATCATGGCGAGGCGGTAGCGATCGGTGTTGCTCTCGATACCCGATACTCCGTCATGACGGGTTTGCTCGCTGAGGGCGAGGACAAGCGCGTACTCGACGTTCTGAAAAGGCTGGGCTTCACCCTGTGGCATAACGCATTGCGACAGCAAAATGTGACGGGGAAGCTATCGTTGCTTAAGGGCCTCGCGGACTTTCAGGAACACCTCGGTGGTGAGCTGACGATCACGCTGCTAGCAGACATCGGCCGTGGAATCGAGGTGCACGAAATGAACGCGGAGTTAGTAGGCCGTTGTATCGATTGGCTGCAGCAGCAGGCGCCGGCCCCATGAGGCTCGACCGCCTTCCAGGCAATGTGAATCTCACCTACTGCACTAACATTCACGCCGGCGAGAGTTGGCCCGACATTCGCGCGAGCCTCGATGCTCATGTCCCCGCAATCAAGGCCGCCGTTGCGCCGGATCGTCCGCTCGGCATCGGCTTACGGTTGTCGGGTGAAGCGGCCACGAGCGCGCGTCAGCCTGATGCGCTCGCGGCTTTCCGCGACCAGCTTGCGACGCTCGGCGCCTACGTCTTTACCATCAACGCCTTCCCGTTCGGTCCATTTCACGGCGTGCGCGTGAAAGAGCAGGTCTATCTTCCGGACTGGCGCAGCGCGGAGCGTGTTGCGTTTACGGCCGACAGCGCAGCCGTTCTCGCCGCCATTCTTCCCGACGGCATCGATGGCAGCATTTCCACCGTGCCGGGAGCGTTCAAGCCGAGCGGCAGAGAGGCTGGCGCCGCCGCGGCAATGGCGGCCAGGATGGTCGAGGCGGTCGCCGACCTTGTATTGACGGAGCGCCGGACCGGAAAGCGCATCGCGCTCGCGCTGGAGCCCGAGCCGTGCTGCTTCCTCGAGACCGTGGATGAAAGCATCGCATTCTTCGAAACAGTGCTGTTCAAGCCTGAATCGCTCGACCTGCTCGCGGCAAGGATTGGCGTGAACCGCGACGGCGCGGAAACCATGCTGCGCCGCCATCTCGGCATCTGTTACGATGTTTGCCATGGCTCGGTAGAATACGAGGATTCGGTCGCGGCGCTGGACCGGTTGCTCGCCGCGGGAATTAGCGTGCCAAAAGTCCAGCTTTCAGCGGCGATGCGCATTCCGTTCATGACCGATGAACTGGTCGATGCCGTGATGCGCTACGACGACGGCGTTTATTTGCATCAGACGATCGTGCGGAACCCTTCGGGGCTCACGCGCTACGTCGATCTGCCGGACGCTGTCGCTGCATTCAAAGAAGGCCGCGCCGATGGCGAATGGCGTATTCATTGCCACGTGCCGCTGTTTCTTTCCGACCTTGGCGAGATCGGATCCACCCGTGC
>VAZH01000116.1 GCA_005884465.1 Alphaproteobacteria bacterium
ACGCCTACATCCCGATCACCATGGCGGCAATCGATCGCCGTCTCGATCAGATCATGGCCAATTCGACACTCAATGCCGAAATCGCCGCGCTTGATTTTGCGCGCGCGGATGCCGCGGCACCGAAATTGCGTTCCCTGCGGGTATTTCGGATCGCGGCGGAAGACCAGATCGACGGACTTGCCCAGCGCAGCGCTGCGGATATCGGAGCCGGCTTCATCACGACGCTGCACCGGAGCGGCCACGATGCCGCCGATCGCTGGCTGGCGCAGGATCCGGACGGAATGGCGTCGACACGCCAACTACAACACGCCCAGAGCGACGGGTTTGATGTGTTCGGGTTTCAGCCGACTTTCATCGAGGCGTCGGCGAGTGAGCGCTTTATCGGTGAGCCTCTTTCCCAGAATTGATCGCTTGGGACTTCGCGCTAGTCCTGAATGCCGTAGCGATGCAGGTCGTTGCCGTAAGTATCGAGCCAGGTCTTGGCGCGCTCGACGTGACAGCAGACCCTGCCGACCACCCTCCAGAACCGCGGCGAATGATTCATTTCGACGAGATGGGCCACCTCATGGCCGGCGAGATAATCCAGCACATAGGGCGGCGCCAGGATCAGCCGCCACGAGAACGACAATGACCCTGCCGAGGTGCACGAACCCCAGCGGCTCGACTGATCGCGGATCGACAACCGCTTCACCCGAACACCCATCGACTGCGCGTAGGCCTGCGCCGCCTTCTGCAGATCGCGGCGCGCTTGGCGCTTGAGGTAATCATGAACCCGGCGTTCGATATGTTCGGCCCCTCCGGCGACGCAGAGAATCCGCTCGCCGCTGTCGCGCATTTCCGTCCACACCGTGCCGCGGATGCCGGCGCGATGCACGATCCGGTGCGCAACGCCGCGCAGCGGCACCACGATGCCCGGAAGAAAGGGTGCCGCCTTCGGCAAACGGCCGAGGCGCGCGGCGATCCAGCCGCCGTGGCGCTGCGCGAAATCCTTGGCGTCGGCGATGGTGCCGCGGGGCGGCATGGTCAGGATCGCTTCGCGGTCGCTCGGATGAATGCGCAAGGTGTAGCGCCGCGCCCGGCGATGCCGGCGCAGCCTGATCGAATAGATTTGTGAGCCGTGTTTGACCAGAAGAGTCGCGGGTTCGGCAGGCCGCCGATAAAGGAGGGCGCGAGTGGCCATGTCTGAAAGTCCGGGGAGCAGGAGTTCGCCCGGATTCTGCCATAACCGCCGCCAGTGAAATCGCTCGGCGCAAAAACAAATCATTTGCCCAATATACAGGGGCTGATCGGATATGAGGCCCTACAGGAAGGGGCTGGAACAGAAAATTCCAGCCGCGCCGGCCCCGCAAAAGCTCACTCAAGGATTGAGAGCCAACTCATTCCTTCGGGAAGCGGTGAATCGGGTCCCTTTTGGGTCGATTCAGGGGGGTGTTGGGCACTCGAATCGTAGCCGAATCGCCGATCCAAAATCGGCGATTCCGCATCAAAGTCAGGACATCGACGCTTATTCCGCCGCGGCGGCGAGAGAAGCCTTCGGATTCGCCGATGACATGATGAAATCGGAGATGCGCGGCACGATTTCCGATTTGAATCGGGAGCCGTTGAAGACGCCGTAGTGCCCGACGCCCTTTTGCACGTAGTGAATCCGGCGGTGGCTCGGGATCGAACTGCACAATTCGTGCGTCGCTTCGGTCTGGCCGAGACCGGAAATATCATCGTTCTCGCCTTCCACCGTCATCAATGCGGCGCGCACGATCTTCGACGGATCAACCGGCTTGCCGCGATGGGTCATCTCGCCCTTGGGCAGCGCGTGCTTGACGAACACGGTATCGACGGTCTGCAAATAATACTCCGCGGTCAGGTCCATGACGGCGAGATACTCGTCATAGAAATCGCGGTGCTTGTCGACCAGATCGCCGTCGCCCTTCACCAGGTTCTTGAACAGGTTCTTGTGGGCGTCCATGTGGCGGTCGAAATTCATGCTGATGAAGCCGTTGAGCTGCAGGAAGCCCGGATAGACATCGCGCATGACGCCGGGATGCGGAAACGGCACCTTGGTGATGACGTGGCTGCGAAACCACTCGATGCCGCGCTCGGCGGCAACATTGTTGACGGCCGTCGGATTTCGGCGGGTATCGATCGGGCCGCCCATCAGCGTCATCGAGATCGGAGCGTAGGGATCGCGCCCGGCTTCCATGATGGAAACCGCCGCCACCACCGGAACCGAGGGCTGGCACACGGCAATCACGTGCATGTTGCCGCCGAGCACGTGAAGCATCTCGATGACGTAATCGATGTAGTCGTCGAGATCGAAGCGGCCTTCGGTCACCGGAACCATCCGGGCATCGGTCCAATCGGTGATGTAGACCTCATGCGTCGGCAGAAAGGCTTCGACGGTCCCGCGCAACAGGGTCGCGTAGTGACCGGACATTGGCGCTACGATCAGCACGCGCGGCTGCGGCACGCGCAACGGCCGCGTCAGCTTGCGATCGAAATACAACAGCCGGCAAAACGGCTTTTCCCATATCGAGCGGATTTCAACCGGGGTGCGTGTGCCGCTGACCTCGGTGTCGGTGATGCCCCATTCGGGCTTGCCGTAGCGGCGCGTCGCCCGTTCGAACACTTCGCAGCCGGCGGCGACGGATTTGCCGAACTCGGTATGCGACAACGGATTAAGCGGGTTCTGAAACAGGATTTTTGTGGCGTCAGTAACAGCTCGCGCCGGGTTGAGCGAGGCGTGCGCCATTTCGTACATCCAGTACATCGGCGTGGTAAGCGCCGGACTGCCTTCGGCCACCAGAGGCGGCGCGCCGCCAAACTCACCAATAGGCATTTAATCCTCAAATCTTTTGCATCGCAGCATACTGCCGAATGCGCAATAAAGCGTCAATGCACAGATCGGTATATCTGTGCGATAGACAAGTCGAAGACCCTCAAATTCATGGGATAAGTGGCTTATTCGCCACTCTGGATCAGCGAACCGTAGCGGCGGGCGCTGCGCAAAAGCGCAAGAAATATCGCAAATGACGCGATAAACAGCACGACGTTGATCAGCAGGGCATCGATCATCAGGTCGGCCCGAAACACATGGCCGATCAACAGCGCCCGCATCCCCTCGAATACATAGGTCGGCGGCAACGCCCAGGCGACATATTGCAGCCAATGCGGCAGCACCGTCACCGGATAGTAGATGCAGGCCAGCGGCATCACGCCAAACATCAGCGTCCAGACGATACTCTCGGCGCCCAGGCCATTGCGCAGCACAAGCCCCGAGACGAAAATCCCCAGCGACCAACTGGTGAAAATCAGATTGCAGAAGAAGGCGACCAGCGGCAGCCCGATGCCGTAAATATTGAAATCGAAGAAGATCATCGCGAGCAGCGTCATCGGAATGACGCCGATCGCAAGCCGGATCAGGCTCATGACCATCAGCGAAATCAGAAACTCGATCGGCGTCAGCGGGCTCATCATCAGGTTGCCGAGATTGCGCGCCCACATCTCCTCGAGAAACGAGATCGAAAAGCCGAGTTGCCCGCGAAACAGGATATCCCACAGGATGATCGCGCCGACAAAGGTGCCGCCGGCGCGGGCAAAGAACCCGGCATTCTGCGAGATGTAGCTCTGCAAAAAGCCCCAGGTCACGATTTGAAGGGCCGGCCAATACACCAGTTCCAACAGCCGCGGCCACGATGAAATCAACAGATACCAGTAGCGCAGGATCATCGCGCTGATGCGATGCCAGGCGATGCCCCGATGAATTTCAACCTTGCTCATGACGCGCTTCTTCTGCAGCCTCTGATCGTCGTCCGGTTGTAGCGGGCCATGATCCTGTCGGGGGTGTCGTCGTCCTCGATACGGCCGCGTTTCATGATGATGACGCGGTCGCACAATCGCTCGACTTCAAGCATGTTGTGCGACGCCAGCAGGATGGTCGCGCCATGCACCTTGCGATAGGTCTCGAGATGCCGCCTGATCCAGTCGGCGGTATCGGGATCGAGCGAGGCCGTCGGTTCGTCCAGCAGCAGCAATTCGGGCTGGTTGATCAGCGCTTTCGCCAGCGCGACCCGCGTCTTCTGCCCGGCCGAGAGCTTGCCGTTGGCACGGTCGAGGAAGTCGCCGAGATCGAGATCGGCGGCAAGTTTCGCGATGCGCTCGCGCAGGTTCGGAACGGCATAGAGCCGGCCGAAGATGGTGAGATTCTGCCGCACCGTCAGCCGCATCGGCATATCGACATAGGGGCTTTCGAAATTCATCCGGCCCAGCACCTCGGCGCTTTGCTCGGGCATCGAACAACCCAGCACCTGGATGCGTCCGGACGTCGGTAGCACCAGGCCCATGATCATGGCGATGGTCGTGGTCTTGCCGGCGCCGTTGCCGCCAAGCAGCCCGGTGATGCTGCCGCGCGCAATCCGGAACGATACGTCGTCGACCGCGCGGGTGGTCTTGTAGAACTTTACGAGGTGTGCAACCTCGATCGCCGCGGATCCTGCCGGATTTGCCGCGGGCAACTGGGGCGTGACGGTGCCGTTTTTCATCATGCGGGCCGTTCATTGGGCCATCGCGGCGGCAAGCGCAAGAGTTTGGAGCATCCCGGCGGAGCCCTTAAATCGGCGAATTTGTGGTCATGGCCCTGCACCGCTAAGGTTGTCGGCATGACCGATATTGCAGCCACCGATTTTCGCCATCCGCGCCGCTATGTCCGTCTGGATACGATCCTGCGGCTGCGCTGGCTCGCGGTGCTCGGCCAGCTTGCCGCCATTTTCATTGTCGCACACGGGCTCGAATTTGACCTCCCGGCCGTTCCCTGCCTTGTCATCGTCGGGCTGTCGGCCCTGCTCAACCTGGCGCTGCAGATCGCCTTCAATCCGATGCAGCGGCTGGAGCCCGCCTATGCGGCGGCGCTATTGGCATTGAACATCGTCGAGCTGGCCGCATTGTTGTTTTTCACCGGCGGTTTGCAGAATCCGTTTTCATTTTTGTTCCTTGCCCCGGTTCTGATTTCGGCGACGGCGCTGCCGGTACGGCTGACGATCGCGCTCGGCGCGCTGGCCATTGCATGCGCCTCCGTGCTGGTTTTCTTCTATCTGCCGCTGCCGTGGGACGCCGATGAGCCCCTGGTATTGCCGCCGATCTACCTGTTCGGCGTTTGGCTCTCGATCCTGCTGGCGATCGGGGTTACCAGTCTTTATGCGTTCCAGGTAACCCAAGAGGCCCGCAAGCTCTCGGACGCGCTGGCAGCGACCGAGCTGGTATTGACCCGCGAACAACATCTCACGCAATTGGACGGACTGGCGGCCGCCGCCGCGCATGAACTCGGCACGCCGCTGTCGACGATCTTTCTGATCTCGCGCGAACTGGAGCAGAGCGTATCGGCTGACAGCCCCCTTGCCGGCGACATCAAGACCTTGCGCGAACAGGCGCAACGCTGCCGCGATATTCTGGCCAAGATTACGCAATTGTCGGCAACCGGCGCGCCGTTCGACCGCATGCCATTGTCGACCCTGATCGAGGAAACGGTCGCGCCGTATCGCGATTTCGGCGTCACTATCAAGGTCCGGATTGCGGTCGCGGGCACAAGCGAGCCGGTCGGCACGCGTAATCCGGCAATCCTCCATGGCGTCGGCAACATCCTGGAAAACGCCGTCGATTTCGCGCGGACGACGGTGGAGGTGAATGCGTGGTGGAACACCGAGACCGTCGAGATCGTCATTTCCGACGATGGCCCGGGCTTCGCGCCCGACATTTTGAAGCGTATCGGCGAGCCCTATCTGTCGCGCCGGCGCAGCATCGACGAAGCCCAGAGCGAGCACGGCGGCCTCGGTCTCGGGGTGTTTATCGCCCGCACGCTGCTTGAGCGCACCGGCGCCAAGGTCTCCTTCGCCAACCGGACCTTTCCGGATCATGGCGCCGTGGTTCAAATCGCCTGGCCGCGCCGCCGCTTCGAGGCCGGTGAAACCGCTCCCGACCCAGCCAGTTAGTTCAAGGCCGGGACAACGGATTGAGCGATCGACTTGATGCGGCCTTGGCAGCGCCGCGTTGCTACGCCATATGTTGCGGTATCAGATACAAGGAATGCCGAACCGTGAACACCATCGCCGAACTGATCGGGCACGCCGATCGCTCGCTCCTGATCGTGGAGGACGACAAGCCGTTTCTGGAGCGTCTGTCGCGCGCCATGGAAACCCGCGGCTTCACGGTGACATCCTGCGACAGCGTGTCCGAAGGCCTGGCGCAGATCGGCAAGGCACCCCCGGCCTTCGCGGTGGTGGATTTGCGGCTTGGTGACGGCAACGGCCTTGACGTGGTGTCGGCGCTGAAGCGCAGGCGCCCCGATGCGCGCGCGATCGTGCTGACCGGCTATGGCAACATCGCCACCGCCGTGACGGCGGTGAAGATGGGCGCGGTGGATTATCTCTCAAAGCCCGCCGATGCCGACGATGTGGTCGCCGCGTTGCTCGCCAGCGGCACCGAGAAGTCCGAGCCGCCGCACAATCCAATGTCGGCGGATCGGGTGCGCTGGGAGCACATTCAGCGCATCTATGAAATGTGCAACCGTAACGTCTCCGAAACGGCGCGGCGGCTGAACATGCATCGCCGCACGCTGCAGCGCATCCTGGCCAAGCGCGCGCCACGGTAATGTTGCCCTAAAACTCCCCGTGGCCCTGCGGATCGACCAGCCGATTGATCCGCTGCGCGGCGGCGATCGCGAACCGCACCGTCATCAGCTTGCGGGTCGGCGCCGGCAGTCGATGCTCCGGCGCCTCGCAATGCATATGCGCGCCATAGGCGTCGGCGACGATCAGCCCGGTCTCCGCCGGAAAAATCTCGCACGGCAGGTCCTGGGTGAAGGCGAAGAACAGCCGGTCGCAATGCGTCCGGTAGTCCTGCCACTTCTGGTCGGCGCGCAAATCCTCGATCGATGATTTGATCTCGACGATCCAGATCTCGCCGCGCTCGTTCAGCGCCACCAGGTCGGCACGCCGTCCCGAGGGCAGCGGCAATTCGCTGACGCAGGAAAATCCCAGCGACCGCAATAGCCGCGCGGTGCCGCGCGCGATCGCCAGCGCCGTCTCCGACTGACGGCGATCCGGCGGCGGCACAAGGCTTACCTGGCGGGCGGGCGATTCCATTGAACTAGCCTAGCCGATTCCGCGGCGGCCCTGAAGGCGCAGATCGTGCGGCAGGCTGGCGGAGCCTAAAAAAATCGTCGTCCCGGCGTTCGCCGGGACAAGGCTTTCATAGTGGCGGGAACCCGCAAAGCTCTTATCGCTTATAAAAAGGCCGCTGAACACGGGAGGCGGACCGAGGAGAGCTGCCTCAGCATGATCGACGACCTTTGGTACAAGAATGGCGTCTTCTATTGTCTTTCGGTCGGCACCTATATGGATGCCAATGCCGATGGCGTCGGCGACTTCGCGGGGCTGTTGCGCCGGCTGGATTATTTGCACGGGCTCGGCGTCACCGCGATCTGGCTGATGCCGTTCCAGCCCTCGCCGCGCAGGGATGACGGCTACGACATCTCCGATTATTATGGCGTCGATCCGCAATACGGCACGCTCGGCGATTTTGTCGAGTTCACCCATGGCTGCCAACAACGCGGCATCCGCGTCATCATCGATCTCGTCATCAATCACACCTCCGATCAACACCCCTGGTTTCGCGAGGCGCGAAGTTCCCGGGATTCGCCATACCGCGACTGGTATGTCTGGTCCGACAAGAAGCCCGCCAACGCGGGCAAAGGCATGGTGTTTCCTGGCGTGCAAAAATCGACCTGGACGCGCGATAAGGAGGCCGGTGCCTGGTTCTTCCACCGCTTTTATGACTTCCAGCCCGACCTCAACACGTCGAATCCGCACGTGCAGGCCGAGATCCTCAAGATCATGGGCTTCTGGATTCAGCTCGGCGTCTCCGGCTTCCGCATGGACGCGGTGCCATTCGTGATCTCCACAAAGGGAGCGAAGGTCCGCAAGCCCGTCGAGCAGTACGACATGCTGCGCTCGTTCCGGGAATTTCTGCAGTGGCGGCAAGGCAAGGCCATCATCCTCGCCGAAGCCAATGTGCTGCCCAAAACCGACATGGAATATTTCGGCAAGGCCGGCGATCGCATGCACATGATGTTCAATTTTCAGGTCAACCAAAATCTGTTTTATGCGCTCGCGTCCGCCGATTCCCGCCCGCTTGCCAAATCGCTCGCGGCGACCAAGCCGCGGCCCGCCACCGCGCAATGGGGCCTCTTCCTGCGCAACCACGACGAGCTCGATCTCGGCCGATTGACCAAGACGCAACGCGAGCTGGTGTTCAAAAAATTCGGCCCGGACAAGGACATGCAGCTCTACGATCGGGGAATCCGGCGCCGGCTGGCACCGATGCTGGGCGGCGACAGGCGGCGTCTCGAACTTGCCTACAGCCTGATGTGCACGCTGCCGGGTACACCGGTGTTCCGCTATGGCGACGAAATCGGGATGGGCGATAATCTCGACCTGCCTGAGCGCAATTGCGCCCGAACCCCGATGCAATGGTCGACCGAACCGCATGCCGGTTTCACCGACAGCGACAAGCCGTGCGCGCCGGTGATCGACAAAGGCCCATACGGCTTTGAACACGTCAACGTCGCCAAGCAGCGCCGCGATCCCGACTCGATGATGAACTGGACCGAGCGCATCATCCGGATGCGCAAGGAGGTCCCGGAGATCGGCTGGGGCGATTTTAAGGTGATTCCGGCGCGCGATCCCGCCGTGCTGATCATCCGCTATGACTGGCGCAACAATTCCGTGCTGTTCGTGCACAATCTCGATGCGAAACCGCGGGAGATCGCGTTTGCAACCGGCCTCCCCGGAGAGGCCGGCAAGCTCCTGGTCAATTTGCTGTCGGAAGACCACAGCCGGACCAACAAGCGCGGCAGGCACAGACTCGTCCTCGAACCCTACGGATATCGCTGGTATCGCATAGGAGGCCTCGACTATCTCTTGAAGCGCAGCGACATCGACACCGTCGGAGCAGGCAAGCGCAGCCATCCGGCGTGAGAGGCGGCCGATGAGCACACCCCCTCTCGAGCAAGCGATTGCGTTGGCATGGGACCGACGCTGGTTTACGGGACAAGCGATGTACCGATCATCACACCCTCATCGCCGCGCAGATCCAACGCGCCCTGTATTTTTTCACCTTGTCTGTCGAGGAACGTCGAAAGCAAAATTTCGCCGCTGAGGCCTGCCGCGTCCGACTTGATCGAAACCGGCTCCGCTCCCAGGTTGAGCGCGATCACGACCGTCGTTTCGCCGCTCTCCCTGCGGTAGAGCAACAAATCTCCCTCGGCCACAATCGGCACGTAGTCGCCAGACACGAGTGGTGGCAATTTTTTTCGCAAGCCGATCAGCGCCCTGTAGAGGCTCAGGATCGAGGCGGCGTCGGCGTCGAGATTGGCCACGTTTTCGTGGCGAAAATCGTCCGCCAGCGGCAGCCACGGCGTGGATGTCGAGAAGCCCGCGTAAGGCGTCGCATCCCATTGCATCGGGGTCCGGCAGCCGTCGCGGCCGACGCCGATCCCCGGAACGTTCTTCTCGAAGGGATCGCGCACCTGCTCCGGCGCGATCGCCACTTGATGCATCCCGATCTCGTCGCCGTAATAGAGCGTCGGCGTTCCCCTTAAGCTCAACAACAGCATCGCGGCGACGCGCGCCTGCGCCCGTCCTACCCGGCTTGCCACCCGCGGACGATCATGATTACCCAGCACCCAGTTCGGCCATGCGCCCTGAGGCAGCGCGGCTTCATATTCGAAAATGATTTTCTCGATTCCGCGCGCGTTCCATGGCGCCGACAGCAGCGCAAAGTTGAACGGCAGATGCGTCCCCGCAAGATCCTTGCCGTAATAGGCAACGAGGCGTTCGAGCGGAAGATAGATTTCACCAATCAACACACGCGAATCGAATTCATCGATCACGCGCCGCATCTCCGCGATCACCTCATGGACTTCAGCCTGATCGGTGGAGTTTAGCGGCAGAATCCTCTCATGCGGCGGCCGGCCCTCGCGATAATCCGGATTTGGTGGATTGTCGCGAAACGCTGCGTCCTTGATCAGGTGCCAGATCACGTCGACCCGGAAACCGTCGACGCCTTTGCCAAGCCAGAAGCGCATCACGTCATAGATGGCCCGGCGCACCGCAGGATTGCGCCAGTTCAGATCCGGCTGCTGGGCAAGGAAGGCGTGATAATAATATTGCCCCGTCGTGGCGTCGTATTGCCAGGCGCTGCCGCCGAATTCCGACAACCAGTTGCCAGGCGGCCCGCCGTCCGCCGCCGGATCGCGCCAGATGTACCAGTCGCGCTTTGGATTGTCGCGCGAACCCCGGCTTTCGACGAACCAGGGATGCTGATCGGAGGTATGGTTGGGCACGAGATCGAGGATGACTCTGAGCCCACCGGCATGCGCGGCGTTTGCCAGCGCCTCGAAGTCGGCCATCGTGCCGAACAGCGCATCGACCCCTGTGTAATCGGCGATGTCATAACCGAAATCGGCCATCGGCGAGGGAAAGATCGGCGACAGCCAAATCGCGTCAACGCCGAGCGATTGCAAATAGGGCAGCCGCCCGATGATCCCCCTGAGATCGCCGACCCCGTCGGCATTGGTGTCCTGAAACGAGCGCGGATAGATTTGGTAGAAAATGCCGTGCCGCCACCACAATTTGTCGCGCTGATTCATTTCGGAAATCTTCTCTGAGATCGCGTTGCCCGGGGTAACGCCGCACCCGCTGACAGGTTCAGGGCGGCCAATCCCTAAAGCGCACCCCGCATAACAATGGCGACACCGCTATGACAGGCGGAGGATGCCGCGAAAAAGCTCCTGAGGTCGACCGTCCGAGACCTAGCCGGGACCCGCGACCGATCCTATCTCGATCAAAATGCTTCAATCTTGCCCTTGGCGGGGCTTAAAAAACCGGCATTGTGCTGACATGACCCAGGAAGCCGAAACCAAAGCAAAAGCCGGTGCTATCATCGTCCCGGTGACGTTGTTTGAGCAGAACTGCACCCTGATCTGGTGCGAAGCTACCAAGAAGGCCGTGGTGATCGACCCCGGCGGCGATGTTGCGAAGATTCAGGCGGCAATCAAGCAGACCAATGTTCGGGTCGAGAAAATCTGGTTGACCCACGGCCACATCGACCATGTCGGCGGCGCCGCCGAGCTGCGCGACGCGCTGAAGGTGCCGATCGAAGGCCCGCACAGCGCCGACAAATTCCTGCTCGACAATGTGGTGACGAGCGGCGCGCGATTCGGCATCACAGGCGTACGCGATTTTGCGCCGGACCGCTGGCTCAATGAGGGCGATCAGGTCTCGATCGGCGAGGTGACCTTCGACATCCTGCATTGCCCCGGCCATTCACCCGGCAGCGTGGTGTATTTCAGTAACGAAATGCGCTTTGCCCATGTCGGCGACGTGCTGTTCAACGGTTCGGTCGGACGCAGCGACATTCCCGGCGGCAATCACTCAACGCTGATCAAGTCGATCAAGGACAAGCTATTGCCGCTCGGCGACGACGTCGCTTTCATCTGCGGCCACGGCCCTGGCTCCAGCATCGGCCACGAACGGATGACCAATCCGTTTCTCACCGGCGCGATGTGACCATCGGGCTGGCGATTAGCCTTGATCGGCCTCGGCAGTTTTCCGGCGATGCCTTCGATCAGCGACCCGTTCTATTCGGCCGCGATCATTTCCACCGGATTGGCCTGCGCGAGATGACGCGCGCCCCAGTCGCGGATCGCGGCAATGACCGGAACAAAACTCTTGCCCTTGCGGGTCAGGCGATACTCGACCTTGGGGGGAACGAGCCCGTAATCCCTGCGGTCGATCAGTCCCGACTCGGTCAGCGCCTTCAATTCGCGGGAGAGCACGCGAGGTGCGATTTCCGAACTGCCGTCCGAACCTCTGAGCAGGCCGGTTCTGATCTCGCCATAGCGCCTGGGACCATCCTTCAGATCCCAGACGATCCGCAGTTTGTACTTGCCGCTGATCATCTTCTGGAACGCCGCGACCGGGCAGCCGCAGGTCAGCGCTGATTTCGCCTTCGCCATGGCATCACCTCCAGCAACGCGTTTGCTCTGACTTTCCAAAATACCGGCAGGCGCGAGAAAGTCCATAGTATCATTTTTGTCCATACTTGCGTTATTGCTCCCTAAGGCGCCAAATCCTCTTCACCCCAGGACATGCCTGACAGGAGACGGACCATGATCCTCGTGACAGGCGCCACCGGGCTGAACGGGAAAGAGCTGCTGCGCCGGCTCTCGGCGAGGGGTGTTGCCGTGCGTGCGCTGGTGCGCAATCCGGCCAAGGCCGGGGCGATCGCGGCGCTGCCGCAGGTTGAAATCGTGCAAGGCGACATGGCGCGCCCCGAGACGCTTACGGCGGCTCTGCGCGACGTCGACCGCGCGATGCTGATTTCGTCGTCGGACCCCATGATGCTCGATGTCCAGTCGAACTTCATCGATGCGGCAGGGAAGGCCGGGGTGAAGCACATCGTCAAACTGTCCGGGATCATGCCGGAGCTCGATTCGGCATTTCGCTTCGCCCGGATGCACGGCGAGATCGAGAAAAGGCTGGAAGCCTCCGGAATGGCGTTTACGCATTTGCGGGCTGGCGAATTCATGGCGGCCTATTTTAGACAGGTCCCTGCCATCGTTGCCAAGGGTGCGATGTTCCTGCCGATGGATGACGCCAGGATCGCATCGATCGATGTCGGTGACATCGCCGACATCGCGGCCGACGTCCTGACCAGCTCGGGGCACGAGGGCAAAACCTATCCCCTCACCGGCCCCGAGGCGCTGACGATGACGCAAGTGGCAGAAAAACTTTCAGCCGCCACCGGAAAGACCATCCGCTATGTCAATGTCCCGCCGGAGGCTGCACGGCAGGCCCAGCTCGCCGCTGGAATGCCACCCTATCTGGCCGATGCCTTGTTCGAATTGTTCGCCGAGCGACGCAATGGCAAGGAGGCAAAGGTATGGCCCGACGCCGGAGCGCTGCTTGCGCGGCCGCCGACCTCATTTGACGAATTTGCCAGGCGCAACGCCTCGGTATTCAGGGGCGAAGCGCCGCCTCCACAAGTCTGATCCACGCCGATGTGAGCAACCAAGGAGCCGTCAATGAAACACTTCATGATCAAATATCAGTTTGCCAACGGCACCACGGAGGACTGGCATCGGGAAATCGGCCGGTTCATTTCCGCGCTCAACAACGACCCCGAACTGAAAGGCAAGATCACCTACCGCTGCATGAAAAACCGCGACGATACGAACTATTATCATCTCGCCGCGGCCGCCGA